>NZ_BCQX01000032.1 GCF_001552295.1 Globicatella sanguinis NBRC 15551
GGGTGTTCTTACGAAGCGAAAATTAATCAATTTTCTACTTCTGCTCCACTCCCAACTATGCGGGGGTAAGCCGACGAAGTGAAAATTATTTGATTTTCTAGTTCTGGTCTACTCCCATCTGGTCCAAAAGTCTGAATTTATACTAGATTAATGAGTTGTTCTTTCATTTTTAGTCAAAATTTTCTATAATAGAATTACCAAAGTGTAAAAATTATGGCGAGAGAGTGGTGACAATATGAATATCGGGCTATTTACAGATACTTATTTTCCTCAGGTCAGTGGGGTTTCGACCTCTATCAAATCATTAAGGGACGAACTGGTTAAAAGGGGACATTTCGTTATTATATTTACAACAACGGATCCTCATGCCGATGATGATGAAGATGGGACTATCGTGAGGCTGCCTAGTATTCCATTTGTAAGTTTTGAAGAGCGTCGTATTGCATATAGTGGTTTTGATAAGGCATTGCGGATGGCGCGTCGTTTTAAATTGGATGTAATTCATACCCATACAGAATTCTCTTTAGGTTTAACTGGATTATATGTGGCGGGAAGATTAAAAATTCCAGCTATTCATACGTATCATACTCTGTACGAAAAATATACGCATTATATTTTAGATGGCGACTTGATTCAAGCGAAACATGTTGGCACATTAACTCGATTGTTTTGTGAACAAGTGGAAGGGATTATCGCTCCAAGCACGATGACTTTTGAAAAATTGAGAGATTATGGTATTCAAAATGAGATTCGCGTCATCCCAACTGGGGTTAAAATTCCTGAACCAAATATAGAAAAAGTAGCGGGGTTAAAATCAAAGTTGGCAATCGCTTCAGATGAAAAAGTTTTTTTATCTTTATCACGTTTATCCAAAGAAAAAAGTATTGATAAAGTAATCGATGAATATGAGTTCATTGCTAAAGAATATCCAAATTCGCGATTGTTAATTGTAGGCGACGGACCAGCACGTGAAGAATTAGAAAATCAAGCTGCCAAGAAAACAGCTAGAATTGATTTTATTGGGGAGGTTAGCCATGACGAAGTCCCCAATTACTATCAGTTATGTGACTTGTATTTAAATGCTTCTGAATCTGAAACGCAAGGTTTGACTTATTTAGAAGCTTTTGCCAATTGTTTACCGATTATCGCAAAACGCAATCCTTATTTAGAATCTTTAATGCCACAAGCGTGTTTTGGTCAATTATTTGATGATGACGTGAGTTTATCGCAAACGGCCATTAACTTTTTAAAACAAATGGAACGTGGTGAAATTCAAACAATTGATACGAAAGCCTTATCGGCTATTTCGGTAGAAACTTTTGGTCAATCGGCAGAAGCGTTTTACGAATATGCGATCCAACATAAATGTCGCTCGCGCTTTAATATTCCGGATATTGTGATTCCACGAATTAAAAACTTAATCCGTGATGTTGTATTAGGCCCAGATAAGGAAAATGGTCAAGAATTTACAAATAACTAGCGAAAAATAATTGAAAATTCGCTTTGCTTTTTCTTGCAATTTGAACATATTTTGTTAACATAGTGTATGTGGAGTTTTGGGCTGATGTTATTTAGCCAATAAGCTGTTTACATATCTTTAACGAAGAAAGGAATGTTTCCATGAAACCTTCGGTATTAATAGGAATTATTCAACGATTAAATTCGATGATGGCATCAGAAAATAATGAAGAAGTTCGTCGTTTTGAAGTTGAAGGCGTTGAAAAGTGCATTGTAAAATATTCAAAAGAGAATGATTCTTTTGAAATGACGGATCGCGAAAATGATACAACTTATCAATTCGATGATATTGATTTAGTAGCAATTGAAATTTTTGAATTACTAGCTTAATTAAAGAGCATTTTTCGGGACTGGAAGATATTCTAGTTCCTTTTTTTATTACCATTTACTACTTTCTTAGGGCGCGGTTGTGCTATAATAAGAAATAACCAAGTCAATTATTAGAAGAACCAAGGAGGAAAGCATTTGGCTGAACAAACATACCAATGTATCGGGTGTGGCGCTACGATTCAAACTGAACAAGAAGAAGCAATCGGTTATTTACCTAATAGTGCCTTACAAAAAGGGATTGAAAAAGGTGAATTCTACTGTCAAAGATGTTTTCGTTTACGCAATTATAATGAATTACAAGATGTCGCCATAGATGATGATGTCTTTTTAAATAAATTAAATCAAATCGCGGAAGATGATGCCTTTGTTGTTTATGTCGTTGATATTTTCGATATTGAAGGCAGTATCATTCATGGCTTATCTCGTTTTATTGGACGACAGCCATTTGTCGTATTAGCTAACAAAGTCGATTTATTACCAAAAGTAACCAATTTAAGAAAATTGAAGCATTGGGTTAAAGTGGTAATGAATCAAAATAGATTGTATCCTGAAGAGGTACTTTTGGCCAGTGCAACGAAGCAACATACTTTAGCGGAAGTTATTAATGTGATTGAAGCGAATATTAATCATAAAAATGTTTATATCGTAGGGGTAACCAATGTTGGCAAATCTACCTTAATCAATCAATTGATTAATCATTATGGTGGTGCTAAATCAATTGTCACGACTTCTAATCATCCTGGTACCACACTTGATATGATTGAAATACCATTAACAGATGATCACGCCATTATTGACACACCAGGAATTGTACGACGCTCTCAACTTGCCCACTATTTATCACGTACAGAAATCAAGCAAGTGTTACCGACTAAACCATTAAAACCCAAAACTTATCAACTAAATCCAGAGCAAACTATTTTCTTAGGTGGCTTAATGCGTATGGACTTTAATGCTGGACCAAGAGCGGCCTTTACTTTTTATGTATCAAATGATGTCTATATTCACCGTACCAAACTATCAGAAGCTGACACCCTTTATCAGAAGCATCGCGGTGAATTACTAAGCCCACCAGGTCCTAATAGTATCGACAATTATCCACCATTAGTTGCCAAAAAAATTCATTTAGAAAAAAATCAAGACATTGCCTTATCGGGGTTAGGATGGTTAACAGTCAATCAGCCAGTTGATTTAACAATTTGGGCACCGAAAGCCGTTGCTTTAACCGTTCGCGAGTCAATTATTTAAAAGGAGAAAAAGATGACACTGAATAAAGCACAGAAAAAATATTTAAAAAAAGAATCTCATGCAATAAAATCAATTTATCAAGTAGGTAAACTAGGTTTAACCGATAATTTTATTGAACAAATCGATTTAGCGATTGAGCGTCACGAACTAGTGAAATTTAATATTTTACAAAATTCTGATGAAACAATTAAAGAGGCTGCGGCTAAAGTAGCGGATGCAATTAATGCCGAAGTTGTTCAGACTGTTGGTCACACAGCAACACTTTACCGTGAATCAGAAACGGAAAAATATCGTGATTATTCCTTACAAATTTTAGAACTAGATTAATTTGAATTGAGGTGTGAAGTGGATGACGTTACAAACAGAGACAGAAACGGATTTAGAACGTGCACTAGCAGAAGCGATTGATTTTTTAGCAAACTCACAAGAAGCTTTGCAACCGAATCGCCAAGGACGTTACCGTATAGGGATTATGGGTGGGACTTTTAATCCACCTCACTTGGGACATTTATTAATGGCTGAACAAGTTGGTCATCAATTAGATTTGGATGAAGTGTGGTTTATGCCGACTGCTAAGCCACCACATGCACCAGGGAAAAAAACGATTGCTTCACAACATCGTCTGCAAATGGTACAAAAAGCCATTGCAGGCAATCCGATGTTTAAATTACAACCGTATGAAGTAAATCGTGGTGGGAAAAATTACACGATTGATACGATGCGCCACTTTGTAGAAGAATATCCAGAAGCTGATTTTTACTTTATTATCGGCGGTGACAGCGCGAATGATTTATCAACATGGCGTGAAATTGATGAATTGATTCAACTCGTACAATTCGTGGCAGTCCGACGTCCAGGAGAAAAACCTTATATGGAACCGTATCCGATTTTATGGGTTGATTCGCCATTAGTAGATTTAAGTTCAACCGAAATTCGATTAAGAGTTTTCTTAGAACAATCTATCAAATATCAAGTACCGTCAGCAGTTGAAGAGTACATTAAAAAGCATCGCTTATACCTCGAAGATTAAAGGTGAAAATATGGAATTTTCAAATGAATTAATAAATGTTACCCGTGAGCAATTACTAAGTGATTTAGCAACCAAAATCAAACCCAAACGTTATCAGCATGTATTACGAGTAGAAGCAACAGCAATTGAATTAGCTAAGCAATATGGTGTCAACCCTGAAAAAGCCAGTATAGCCGCTTTAATGCATGATTATGCAAAAGATTATCCAGATGAGGAAATGCTAGCATTAGCACAGAAACGTTGGGATGAACCGACATTAAAAGAAGCAAATGATAATGTTTGGCATGGCTTTGCAGCCGCTACAATCGCCAAAGAATTGTACCACATTGAAGATGAAGATATCTTAACGGCCATTTCGGCGCATACTATCGGTTGGGATGAAATGTCCCCATTAGTAAAAGTAGTATTTATTGCCGATTACATGGAGCCAGGTAGAGATTTTCCTGGTGTTAAAAAAGCTAGAAAATTGGCGTATAAAGATATAGATGCAGCGGTCACTTATAAAATGGTTGAAACAATCAAGCATTTAGCTGATGAAGAAGTTGCAATTTTTTTACCAACCATCGAATTTTATAATCAATGGATTTTAAGGAGAAATGTATGACAAAAACAAATTTAGAAAAACTAGAAGTAATTGTGCGTGCTGCCGATGATCGTATGGCACAAGATATTATGGCATTGGATGTCAGAGAAGTGACCCCCTTAGCTGATTATTTTGTGATTATGCACGCTAGAAATGAACGTCAAATGGATGCGGTAGTCGATTCCGTGTTAGAAGCTGCGGCAAAAAATGAGATTGAAGTAAAACAAGTTGAAGGTAAAGATGGAGGACGTTGGGTGTTAATCGATTTAATCGATATTATTGTCCATGTATTCTATTATTCTGAAAGAAGTCATTATAATTTAGAAAAAATTTGGCAAGACGCACCCCTAGTGGATATCTCGGCTTGGGTGAGTGACAATAATGAGCTTTAGTAAGATTGCCCGGGTTTACGACCGGTTCAATGATATTTCCAGCTACGAAGATTGGCTTGACTTTACTTTAAATTCATTAAGTGAACAACCTCAAAAAGCATTAGACGTTGCCTGTGGGACCGGTTGGTTTCCTGTCATGTTACAAGCTTTTGTTGGCGAAATGACCGCAATTGATATTGATGAAGAGATGTTAAAAATTGCCAAAAAAGAAGACCCTAATTCGCAAATTATATATCGACAAGCGGATATGTTGGCCTTAGAAGATTATGCTAATCAGTATGATTTAGTCACTTGTTTCGCTGACTCGCTTTGTTTTTTGGACAATGAGACCCAAGTAACAACCGCAATTCAACAAATGTTCAACGCGCTTAAATCTGGGGGAACTTTGCTTTTTGATGTTTGGACCCCTTATCAAGTAACGCGCGGTTTTAAAGATTTCAGTTATTTTGATAGCGATGAAAAAGGGGCTATTATGTGGGATAGTGAGGTTGATGAACAGCACTTACAAGTGGAACATTACTTAACGGTGTTTGATCAAACGTCCCCAGATGGACTTTATCAACGTTTTGATACTGTCTTGACCGAAAAGACTTATCCACTCGATTTTTATCAAAGTATTTTAGCAAAATTACCTACTCAATCGATTGAGGTATTAGTTGATTTTGGCGAAGATGAATATCGACCAAAACGCCATTCAACAATGGAACGTTGGTTCTTTAGAGTGGTAAAAAAATGAAAATAGTCGGGCTAATTGCAGAATATAATCCTTTACACAAAGGCCATCAATATCAATTGAAGCAGATTAAAAAAAGCAGTCAATGCGATGTATTAGTGGTCGTGATGAGTGGGAATGTCGTTCAAAGAGGCCAATTTGCTGTTCTAGATAAATGGCAACGCGCGCAAATCGCAATCGACAGTGGGGCTGATTTTGTCTTTGAGTTACCTCTTTTAGCCAGTTTACAATCGGCAGATTATTTTGCTAAAGTGGGCATTGAATTATTAGCATTGTTAAATTGCAGTGAAGTTTATTTTGGCAGTGAACAAGCAGATATTCAGACATTGACGCAATTTGTCGAAGCGGTAGAAACTCACCGAGCGGCTTTAGACATCGAAACAAAAGCGGCCTTGAAAACGGGGCTATCTTATGCAGCCAGCTATCAACAAGCTATCGTATCGGTTCTGGGTGAATTTCATTTCGATAGTAGTTTACCCAATCATCAACTGGGGATTCAATATATTAAAGCCAATCGACAGCTGAAACACCCGATGATATTACAAACGATTAAGCGTATAAAAAATGAGGATGGTTTATACAGTGCTACCAGTGTTCGTGAGAAAATCACTCAAGGACAATTGCAGTCAGCGGAAGTACCATTATCTACGTGGCAAGCAATCCAAGCTAATGCTCCGGTGTTGATGAATGATTATTGGCCATTATTGAAATATCAATTAACGACTCATAATGCTGAAAGTTTAAAGCGTATTTTTGGCATTAAAGAAGGATTTGAAGTAGCGATTTTAAATCAATTACGCTGGGCTATGAGCTGGGATGACTTCGTTAATCGCTTGACGTCGAAGAGATGGACAGCTGCTTCAGTGAATCGAATCTTAATTGCAGTGTTAGGCAATATTACTGACCAACAATGGCAAGATTATAAAACGAATTATGCCAAACAACCCGTTATCAGGTTATTAGCTTATCGCGAGAGTCAAAATCACTATTTAAAAGATTTGCGTTATCAAAACGTGGAGATTATAGCTAATTGGAAAAAAGATTACGCTGATCGTTATCATTTACAATGGCGTATTGATCAAGTATATCAGCTAAATCCGATAAATAGCCTTCAAGAACAGAATTTAACGCAATATCCGATAAAAAGATAAATTAAAAAATATAAGAGAGAATTGACAGTATAGCCAAAAATAGGGTATAATACATACTGTCGTTTTAGAGGTGATAATATGAAATGGACAATTCGAAAGTTACGTGATAGTAGAGATGAATTGGTACCAATCGAAGTCGATTTGGATATCAAAGAACAAGCAATTTCACGAGATGATTCAATTATTCATTTAGAACCCGTTCACGTATCAGGTTATTTTGTTGTTCGAGAACCAGATATTATATTACACTGTAATGCGGATGTAGTTATTACATTACCATCAACGCGCAGTTTAAAACCTGTGGAAGTGGATTTAACCTTCCCAATTAAGGAACGTTACGTCTATCCTGAGGATGATGTAAATGCAGACGATTATGAGGAGACAACTATCGTTCTTGAACACGATTATATCGACCTCGAACAGGCTGTACTGGAGACTCTATTATTAAGTTTACCGCAACGAGTGGTAGGACCTGATGAAGTTGAAGAGGATTTACCGAAAGGTAATCACTGGGCAGTCTTGACCGAAGATGAATACCACCAGCAACAAGAGGATGCTAAGCCGGAAATTGATCCACGCCTAGCGAAGTTGCAATCCCTATTAAACGAAGACAATGAAACTGAGTAAACTCAGTCACTATCAGGAGGTGTAAAACATGGCAGTACCAAAACGTAAAACATCAAAAGCATCAAAAAGAAAACGTCGTACACACTTTAAATTAGAAGTTCCAGGAATGAACACATGTCCGGAATGTGGTGAATTAAAATTAAGTCACCGTGTATGTCCATCATGTGGTTTCTACGATGGCAAAGACACAGCAAAAGATGCTGAATAATTAAAAATATAGAGTTAGGATGACGATTTCCTAGCTCTTTTTTTATTTGAAAATAAATTAGGCTCCTAAGTGATTATCAAGCATTTGTAGAAAAAGAAGAGTAGTAGCGACAGTAAGTGATGAATTGATACTTTTAGTTATGTGGAAATATGTTACACTAGAAAGTGGATTAATTTGAAAAGGAAGTGAAGTATGTCATTACGAAGTAAAGGAATTATCGCCATTTTATTATCAGCATTAGGATTTTCATTAATGAACTTATTTATTCCCTTAGCAGGTGATATTCCGACCATTCAAAAAAGTTTTTTTAGAAATTTAATTGCAATGATTGTCGCAATCATTGTTTTATTCAATGAACATAAGAAGGTACCTATTAAAGAACTTGAAAACCCAAAATCAATTCCTTGGGGAACGCTGATTTTAAGAGCATTTATTGGGACCGTCGGTTTATGGTGTAATTTTTATGCGATGGATCATCTTATGATTTCTGATGCCTCAGTATTAAACAAATTATCGCCATTCGCAACCTTAATCTTCTCGTTTTTGTTTTTAAAGGAACCGATGAAGAAATTCCATTTGGTAGTGCTGGCTTTTGCTTTTACGGGCGTATTATTTGTTGTAAAACCAACGTTAGCATCGACCGCGATGTTCCCTTATCTAATCGGTATTTTAGGTGGGGTTAGTGCCGGTGCGGCTTATACTTGTGTTAGAAAACTGAATTCCATGGGTGTTACCCCGGCATTTATTATTGCCTTTTTCTCGGCTTTTTCCACGATTATCAGTTTACCACAGCTCATTTTTAATTATGCACCGATGAGTGGACAACAAATTTTAATTTTGGTAACTGTTGGTTTAATGGCAACCGTGGGTCAATTTGGTATTACATTTGCCTATAAATTTGCTCCGGCTTCTGAAATATCGGTTTTTGATTACACGAATATTATTTTCACTGGTTTATGGGGCTTTATATTTTTAAAACAAGTGCCTGATCGTTATAGTTTATTAGGTTATGCCATGATTATGTTGGCGGGTATCTTATCATTCCAATATAATCGTTACTTGTTAAATAAAATGAAAAAAGAGGGTTAAGCAAGAAATAGAAATTCAAATGAATTTCGTTTCGACTGTTCACAACCGCACAGTTGGGAATGGACCAGAAGAAGAAAATCGAATGATTCTCGCTTTGTCTGTTACCCCGCACAGTTTGAGACCACTCAACCCCTGCGCTATTAATTTACGAACAATAACCTTAACTAAAATTATCAAGTTTATGCCAGCCTCAAGTCTCTTTTATATTTTATGCTGTTTCGACAGTTAAGTGGAAGCTATCGCGCCCGATATTTAAAGTAACATCATTTAAAGCATACTTATTAGTTAGAGCATTGTTTGTCAAATCGGTGGCGATTGTTCCGTTAATATTGTTTGTCAAGCTTTAAAAAAACATCTCCAGGGGATTGGGTCTCAACAATAAATAGCCTATTTCTTGTGGGTCCACACAAAAGGTTGTAGAGCCTAAAAAAGAACTGCCATCCCAACCATTGGGATGACAGTTATGCTAGGTCGAATAGTTTTAGTCAGTCTTTCTTTTAGCAATAAGCGATAGCTTTGGTTTATTTAAATCATTTAAGTAATCTAACTCAATTAAGAAATCTAGATGTGATAAAATATTTTGCGCTTTAAACGACCCTTCTAATAACACACCACGTTCACCAAGTCTGTGTTCAAACAACACTAAAGCAGGTGTGCTCTCGACATTCATATCACGAGCGATTTGTTGATCTTTTTGCAATAAATGTTTGGCATAATCAGATTCCAAATCATCGACAAAGGTTTGCATGTCTAGGCCAATCTCTTCAGCTAAATCTAAAATAAATTCATCTGAAAATCTTTCTAACTGCCCGACAATTCGTGACTGCATTTCCATTAGGAAACGGCGGCCCTTCTTTTTGCCTTGCATTGAAGCGGCTTTATAAGCTAATGAGGCTAGATAAACACTACGATAAATATGGTTACGTGAAGTCAAATCGGTAGACGGTATTCCTAAACGATTCATAAATTCTGTTACAATACTTTGATTGTGGAAACATAAAATGTGGACGTCGGTTTTAGCAGAAATTAAGTTTATTGTTTTGGTTAATTCTCGTTCACAGTTAAAACATTGGCGTCCTAATGGATTGACAAATAAGTAAAATTCAAAAACTTTAGGAATCCCATTCGTTCTGTATTCAATTTGATATTCAGATTTCACAGTAATTCCTCCCTCTAATCTCTCTAGTAATATTATCTTACCAAAACTAAATATCTAATACCAATCATAAGCTTCCATGTCCATTTGATTGTTTTAGATAATGCACAGCTCGAGCAATTTTCTTATCAGCCGGACGAAAGTCGATTCCTAAGGCGGTGAGTAAGTTTTCAAATGCTACTTTTGCTGGTTCTAAGTCATGGGTTTCTAATTCAATTTCATAGTCGACGGTATCACCATAATAAGTTCGGTCAATAGCCCATTCGCCGTATTCGTTTTGGTAAAGATAACGGTCTGTTTTTATTTGTAAAAAAAGCTCCAAAGTGTCATCGTCCTTAAATAAATAACGCAATTGATCCTTTATGACGGGGTCATGAAGTTGGTCAAGGGTTATTGTTTGAGGGACGGGCACGATAGGATAGCTATGACTTTCAGTTAACTCAAGTGAACGATGTTGGTCTTGTTGTTGTTTAAAGGTCCATTCGCTATGGGTATTAAAATTCCGTAATCTTAAGGTAGCCTGCGCTTTTTTGAGTTTTTGATCAGCTGAATCATAGTAATTATTATGTTGGGTTTGATATTGATCAAAAGCCAGTTCAAAATGACTTAATAGTTTTGTGAATTCATTAGCGGTTAACTTGGCTTTTATTTCTTGTTCAATTGAATAACTCATGATATCCCTCTTTCTTTAGTCCGTTTTTGATTATATCAAATTTTTCTCGCATATCCCAATAAATTTTACTCAAGTTGTGGTAAAATGGAAATGTTAGTGTGACCAATTTCTAATGAGGTGATTGACGATGCAAGTAGAAGATAATTTTATTGAAGATTGGAAACAATTTTTAGCGCCGTATAATCAAGCGGTAGAAGAATTGAAGCTAAAATTAAAAAATATTCGCGATGAATATAAAGATAACCATCGCCATACACCTATCGAATTTGTAACTGGACGGGTAAAGTCAAAAGAGAGTATTTTAGAAAAGATGGCTATCCGTAATATTGAACCAGAAGACTTATTAATTGGTGTTCAAGATATTGCGGGTATTCGGATTATGTGCCAGTTTGTTGAAGATATCTATGAGGTCGCTCATCTATTGAAAAATCGGCAAGATTTTAAAGTGTTATTAGTCCGTGATTATATCAAGAATCGGAAAGCGAGTGGTTATCGTTCTTATCATATGGTAGTCGAGTACCCGGTTCAACGAGCAAATGAAACCGTTAATGTCATTGTTGAAATTCAAATCCGTACATTGGCGATGAATTTTTGGGCAACAATTGAACATTCTCTAAATTATAAATATCGAGGAGAATACCCAGAAGAAATCCTTAGAAGATTGGAAAGAGCATCGGAAGCTGCTTTTATGTTAGATGAAGAAATGTCTGAGATTAGAGATGAAATTAGGGAAGCTATTCGTATCTTTGATCGCAAATAGGAGGCCGACAAGATGTCAATTCGTGTTTATATTTATGCAAGTCAAAAAGAAGAATCACAGTCGATTAAAGCAAAATTATTAAAACTATTAGCAAAAGCGAATATTGCAGTGGTCGATGAAGAACAAGCATTCGATTATATTATTACAATCGGAGGCGATGGCACCTTATTATCCGCCTTTCAACGTTTACAAAATCGTGTAGATTCGATACAGTTTATTGGGATTCACACCGGCCATTTAGGTTTCTATGCTGATTGGCAATCATATGAGATTGAAGCTCTGGTCGAAGGATTGTTAGATTGTGTGGATAAACCACCGGTGACCTATCCATTGTTAGAGATTACCATGGAAGATACCATTGGCAATAAAAGTAAATTCTTGGCATTAAATGAATGTTCGATTCGTTCAAATTTTGGCACGATGGTCAGTGATATTTATGTTAAAGAAGAATTTTTTGAAACACTTCGCGGGGATGGCTTGTGTATCGCGACACCGACCGGATCCACTGGTCTTAATAAATCATTAGGTGGAGCTGTGATTCATCCGCGTTTAGATGCGTTACAATTAACAGAGATTGCGTCATTAAATAATCGTGTTTACCGTTCATTAGGTTCTCCGATGATTATTGCCAAAGATGAATGGTTAAAGATTTATCCTACCATTCATGGCAAAGAAACGACCTTTATGTTAATGTTTGATAATAAGTATATTAGTGATATTGAGATTCAATCATTAGTTTTAAAAATTTCTGAAAGCCGGATACGCTTTGCTAATATCCGTCATACCCATTTTTGGAATCGAGTGGAAGCATCTTTTATTGGCTTAAAACAAAAACAAAACAATATCAATCAAATCAATAATCTATTAAAATAATAGGAGCAATGATATGAAACAATTTTATTCTCTATTTTTGACCAGTATGGTTGCAATATCAACTTTAGCAGGTTGTTCCACCACAGATAAGAAAGTCACAACAACGACTGAAGCATCAACGACTGCTGAGGAGACTACCATCCAAGAAACAACCGTTGAAACATCCGAAGAGACCGTTACTGACACGTCAGTACAATCAAGTGAAGAACAAGTTGAAAATTCAAATGAAGCGTCAACGACTGCTAATAATGACAATGAAAGTAATGTCATCGCAGAGGAAGATTTAATCGATGGTGAAGTCGTTATTGATGATAATCTCAAATTTTTAGCAATGGAACCAGCAGAAAAAGCGGCACGATATGCTGAATACGATCATATCAATAAAAATACTTTAACTGAAGTGGCGGCTCTTGATTTTTCACAGGTTGAAGAGGTTGCTAGCGAAGAAGAGTATAATGAATTAATGGAAAAAAGCATGGATGAAGCAGTCGTGTTATATTTAGGTTTCGATGAATGTCCTTATTGTCGTGCTTTTATACCGAAATTAAACCATTTAGCAAAAGAATTGGATGTGACTTTACATTATTACAATACCAATCGTCGAGTAGAGGATCTTAATTTTAATGATGTCATTCAGTTTTTAAATATCGAAACAGTCCCGCATGCTTTTATTTTGCAACAGGGCGAAATTAAAGCGCGTATCAATCACCAAAATACTATGCAGGAGATGGAAGACTTCTTAAGACAAGTAGTAGAGTTAAATAAATAAGATGGAATTTAAATTTATTAGTGAATTAACGGAACCCATGCAGATTAAGTATTTTTTGCATCATTTAGAATTACCACGTGGCTTTACGACCGCGGTAAAATTTAATGGGGAAATATTATTAAATGATCAACCAGTTTCAGTTAGGGCGATGATTAATCCTGGTGATGAGCTAATCCTGGTCGCACCGGATGAAAAAGGACATGATACGGTCATTCCATCATTTGAGCCAATCGAGATTGTATATGAAGATCGAGATTTATTAGTTGTCAATAAACCAGCTGATGTGGTCTCGATTCCATCGATTAAGGATCCTGATTCGGCGATGGCCAATCGTATCAAAGGTTATTATGTTGCTCAAGATTATCATGATCAAGTCATTCATATCGTGACGCGATTAGACCGTGACACGACGGGACTGATGTTAATCGCTAAGCATCGATTAGCTCACGCCTTGATGGATCGGCAAATACAAAATGGTCAAATACAGAAATTTTACCAGGCATTAACGACAAAGACCAACTGGCAGAATGTGCATGGAATCATTGATGCGCCAATCGCCAGAAATGATCAATCGTTAATTACGCGAGTCGTTGATCCTAGCGGTAAGAGTGCTCAAACGGAGTACTGGGTTCAAGAACAATTTCCACACAGTTCTTTATTAAAATTACAATTACATACCGGACGGACTCATCAAATTCGTGTTCATTTAACCCATGTAGGTGGTCCCTTAATTGGAGACGACTTATATGGCGGTCCTTTAACTAAAATACTGGACCGTCAAGCGTTACATTGTGCAGAATTGCAATTTTTCCAACCTTTTACAGGAGAACCGCTTAAAATTCAACAACCATTGCCGGATGATATGCGACAATGGATCATTAAAGAAACAACGTTTAAGATAGAAAATCAATAAACATCATTATGGAGGGATAATATGGAAGTGTTTGAAAGAAACTTCGAAGAAAACGTAGAAGTCATCAAACAATTACTAAATAATAATCGTATGACACGTTTTCGTGCAGAATTTTTGGCAATGCATCAATACGATCAAGCTAAAATATTTGAGCAAATATCACCAGAAGAACGTGATAAAGTTTATCAATACCTTTCACCATCAGAATTAGCAAGCATCTTTGATGCTTTTGAAGTTGATGAAGTCCCGATTGATGATTATTTCCATGAAATGAATGACAACTATGCGGCCAGTGTATTAGCTGAAATGTATGCCGATAACGCCGTTGACTTCTTAAACCATTTAAAAGACTTAAAAAAAGTCAAAGTTTACATGCAATTAATGAAACCAGAAAGTGCTCGTGAAATTAGTCAATTGATCAATTATTTACCAGAAACAGCGGGTTCCATTATGACGACCGAGTTTGTTTGGATTGATGAAAATCTGACATTAAGAGAAGCTTACGAGTATTTAAAAACCGCAGCGGTACAAGCCGAAACAATTTATTATGTTTATGTCATGGATGAGCATGAACGCTTGACCGGGGTTATTTCACTTCGTGATTTAATCATTAATGAAGACAGTCGTTTAGTTAAAGACGTCATGAATACCCGCGTGATTTCGGTGCAAGTGAGTGATGACCAAGTCGAAGTCGCTAAAATGGTTCAAGACTATGACTTATTAGCTTTACCGGTTGTGGGCTTTGACCACGAACTTTTAGGGATTATTACAGTCGATGATATTTTGGATATTATTCAAGATGAAGCGGACAGTGACTACTCTGGTTTAGCTGCGGTTGATGTTAATGTTGACCACGAAACACCTTGGTCTGCTGCTAAAAGCCGTTTGCCGTGGTTAATTACGTTATTATTCTTAGGAATGGGGACTGCTACGTTAATTAGTCAGTATGAAGACTTAATTGAATCTGCTAGTGTATTATCAGCATTCGTGACATTAATTACTGGTACTGCGGGGAATGCCGGAACTCAATCATTAGCGGTCGCTGTGCGTAAGTTGACGAATAAAACAGAAGAAGATACCAAAAATAATTTAATGTTTGAAATTTTAACTGGTTTAATTAAAGGTATCATTGTTGGTGTTACCATTGCGGTTGTGGCAGGAATATGGAAGCGAAATATTATTTTAGGTGGTATTATTGGTATATCGATGGCTTGTGCAATCTTTGTTGCGAATTTAGCCGGCGCGTTAATTCCGAAACTAATGAATAAAATCGGCTTTGATCCAGCGGTTGCCAGTGGACCGTTCATCTCAACGCTTAGTGACTTAACTTCCGTGTTTATTTATTTTACAATTGCATCAGCTTTTATGAATTATTTACGTTAAATACAAGATTTTTATTAAGAGTGGGCAATGAGGCATGACAAATGAAACAGCAATCAGTCGATTGTCAACCATTCGCTCATTCCCTTGCTGACTCTTATTTTTTAAATTAAAGGAGGGTAATCCATGAAGAAAACCGCAAAAGTATTAGGAGCTAGTACCATGATGGCCGGCGTGTTACCACATTTATATTTCTTAGGTAAACATCATAACAGAAAGGCGACCAAAGGGGTTCAAATTATTACCAGTAATCAAGTAGCGACGAATCAGACGGAATATTTTTTATTAGCGAACGGTAATTTTCCTTTATTTACTAAAGTGTATCATGTTGAAAAACCTAAAGCTGTTGTTCAACTGGTCCACGGTGCGATGGAACATCAAGAACGCTATGCAAATTTGATAAAAAAATTAACTCAACAAGGTTTTGCCGTAGTGGCTAATGACCATCGTGGCCATGGGCGTTCGGTAACGGATAAATATCCTAAAGGGTTTATGAATGGTACTCAAGAACTCTTAAATGATTTAGTACTAGTGACCGATTTTATTAATCAATTGTATCCTGAAGTACCAGTCTATATGTTTGGGCATTCGATGGGCTCAATGCTAGCTAGAGCTTATTTATTGGAAAATGATCAGCGGATTGACAAGTTAATTTTGACAGGTGTACCGCCTTATAATCCAATGGTTGGTGCTGGTATTACGCTGGCAAAACTAATTGGCTTTTATCGTGGCGAAAAAGCTTCAAGTTCAATCTTGAATGTATTACCTAAGGAACTCGATTGGATTGCTTATAACCAGCAACATTTACAAACGATTGCGAATGATCCTTTAGGAATGGAACAATTTACCAATGGGGGTAATTTAACGATGTTTGAGTTGAATCGTCTCTTAAATTATCCGAAGAAGTTTAAAGCGAAACACTCAGATTTGCCAATTCTAGTATTAACTGGAGCCGACGATACGCTCATTACCGGCGGCTCAGACGGGATTGATGATTCAGCACGCCGTCTAACGAAAGCAGGATACCGTCATTTAGTGTTAAAACAATATCCGAATATGAAGCATGAAATCATTCATGAAAAAGATGCCGATACTGTGTTTGAAGATATACTTTCGTTTTATCGAAAAACGAATTGATTGATGTAAGGAGTAAGATAACGGATGAAACAAACAATTAATTATTTAGAAGACTTATTAGCAATTCCTTCACCAACAGGTTATACCAATGAAGTAGTGGATTATTTAGCCAAGACAGTCACAGAATTAGGCTATGACTTTCGACGAACACCAAAAGGGAACTTAATCGTGACGGTTGAGGGACAAAATACCCAAGAGCATCGTACAATAACGGCACATGTTGATACTTTAGGAGCCATTGTACGTGCGGTTAAACCGGATGGACGTTTGAAACTAGATAAAATAGGTGGCTTCCCTTGGAATATGATAGAAGGAGAAAATTGCATCGTTCATATGGCCAGCAACCAACAAACAGTCAGTGGCACTATTTTAATTCATCAAACAAGTACCCATGTTTACCGTGATGCCGGAACAGCCGAACGTACCCAAGATAATATGGAAGTGCGTCTCGATGCAAAAGTGACGAATGAAGCAGAAACACGAGCTCTAGGAATTGAAGTTGGCGACTTTGTTTCTTTTGATCCACGGACCATTATTACGGAAGAGGGCTTTGTTAAGTCACGCTTCTTGGACGATAAAGTCTCAGCTGCTATTTTATTAAAACTGTTAAAAGTTTATGCAGACGATAAAATTGTTTTACCTCATACGACCCATTTTATGTTCAGTGTCTTTGAAGAAGTAGGACATGGTGCCAACAGTAGCATTGATTCTAAGACCGTTGAGTTTTTAGCGGTTGATATGGGAGCGATGGGAGATGATCAACAAACTGATGAGTATACCGTTTCAATTTGTGTTAAAGATGCTTCTGGCCCTTACCATTATAATTTCCGTCAACATTTAGTAGCCTTAGCCAAAGCCCGAGAAATCCCATACAAATTAGATATTTATCCTTATTATGGTAGCGATGCTTCGGCGGCCATGCGTGCAGGAACGGATATTAAACATGCCTTATTAGGTGCGGGAATTGAATCGAGTCATTCGTATGAAAGAACGCATATGGATTCGATTGTAGCAACCGAAAAATTAGTGGATGCATATCTAAGAAGCGAGTTAGTTAAATAAGAGCTGTTGCTTTTTAAAGTGAGATAATGACTTAGAGCTCTTCGCTTTGAGCAATGAGCTAGTTAAATAGTGCCCCTTGCTCTGAGAAATAATCTAATTCGTTGTCCTTAATAGCGTTTTAGTTAAATAAGGGCTGTGCTTTTTTTAAAATAAGCTAGCTAAAATAGGTAAATAACTTGAACAGCGAAATTTAATAAAAAATTACGAATTGCAATCAGCCAATATAATAATAGATAATGAACAGTTAAAAATGTTTTAGTTTGTGAAATGCTATAATCTTGATTATTGATAATCACTCTAATATGCAATTTTTAACTGTTTTTTGGCAATTATTGCACAAAAGGAATTAAGAAATAACGCAATCCAATCGAAAAGTTTGTGAAAACTCCGACTATTTAATTTTAAATTTTAAATAATACTCATTAGTGAAATATAAAGAAAAGGATTTCAAATATTGATATAACAATATTTCTAGTGCATGATTAATAAAAATATTTAATAAGTAATAAGCTTTTTTTTTGTGAAATATGTGGTATGATAAAAAATGTAATCATATCATTGTGTGTAAAAAGTAGGAGGTATATGATGAAAGTAGTTGTTATTGGATGTACTCACGCAGGTACAGCAGCAGTAAAGACAATCTTAAATGAAAATCCAGGTGCTGAGGTTGTTGTTTATGAACGTAATGATAATGTATCATTCTTATCTTGTGGAATTGCATTATACATTGGTGGCGTTGTTAAAGACCCTCAAGGATTATTCTACTCAAACCCTGAAGAATTAGAATCTTTAGGTGCGGAAGTAAACATGGAACATGATGTAACAAATGTTGACTTAGATGCTAAAAAATTAAATGTTAAAAATTTAAAATCTGGAGAAGAATTTGAAACAACATTCGATAAATTAGTGTTAACAACTGGTTCATGGCCAATTTTACCTCCATTCACAGGCTTCGATTTAGAAAATGTTTTATTATGTAAAAATTATCGTCAAGCACAAGAAATCTTTACTCGTAAAACAGACGCTAAAAAAGTAGTCGTTATCGGTGGTGGTTATATTGGTATCGAATTAGTAGAAGCATTTGCTTTAGAAGGTAAAGAAGTTACTTTAATCGACGGTTTAGATCGTATCTTAAATAAATATTTAGATGCTGAGTTTACTGATATTTTAGAACAAGACTTACGTGATCGTAATGTAAATGTTCAATTAAACCAAATGGTTAAAGGATTCGAAGGAGAAAATGGTAAAGTCACTAAAGTTATTACCGACAGCGCTGAATACGATGCAGACATGGTAATTGTGTGTGTTGGTTTCCGTCCAAATACAGATTTAGTAAAAGACCAATTAGAAACATTACCAAATGGTGCTATTATTGTAGATAACTACATGAAAACTTCTCATCCTGATGTATTTGCTGCAGGTGACTCTACAGCTGTTAACTATAACACAAATGGTGGACATGCATACATTCCATTAGCAACTAATGCTGTACGTATGGGATCATTAGTAGGTAAAAACATTAACGGCGATAAAGTTGCTTACCGTGGAACTCAATCTACTTCAGGATTACATTTATTCGGATGGAACATTGGTTCAACAGGGGTAAACGAAGGTTCAGCAAAACATTTTGGTTTAGAAACTCGTTCAGTGTATGTTGAAGATAACTACCGTCCAGAATTTATGCCAACTAACGAAAAATTATACATGAAATTAGTATATGAAGTAGGAACTGGCCGTATCGTCGGTGGACAAATCATGTCTAAATACGACTGTACAGCATCAGCTAACACATTATCATTAGCAATCCAAAACAAAATGACGATCGAAGACTTGGCTTATGTTGACTTCTTCTTCCAACCAGTATTCGACCGTCCTTGGAACTACTTAAACATCTTAGCTCAAGCAGCAGTAGAACAAGAACGTAAATTAGCAGAAGAAAACTAATCTAACTCATTAAAATAATTATTAGACTAGGTAGAACGATTGAATGTCTGCCTAGTCTTTTTATATTGACTGATAATAAGTATCGTGAAGAAAAACAAACTAATCATACTAGATTATATAGATTCTACTCATTCTGGCGGAACTAGCTGAGCGAGAGGCTGGGAATAAAGTTGATAAATTTAGTCAAAATTATTGTTCGTTAATTAATAGCGGAGTGGTTGAGTGGCCTCAACCTGCGTCTTAAATAGGTAAGGCATAAATTTGATAAATTCAATCAAGTGATTGTTCGCTAAATAAAAGCGCAGTGGTTGAGTGGCCTCAAACTGCGTCTTAATGAGGTTAGGCATAAATTGGATAAATTCAACTAAGTGTTTGCTTGG
>NZ_BCQX01000033.1 GCF_001552295.1 Globicatella sanguinis NBRC 15551
CCATTAAAAAATATGAGGAAGAATACCAAAAACAATTAGAAATGCAAAATGAGATAGCTTAATTTAAGTAAAAAAAGAGCACTTGAGCAAATGTTCAAGTGCAACTATTACTATTTACCAACACTACTTGACAAAGAGCCAATAAAAAACAATATCCATTGTTAGACAATTGTTGCTAACAAAGGATATTGTAGTGATGATTTATTATTGACGATTCCCAAAATGTCGCCATTCAATTTGGCGAGCATCGGCCCAGTCTCGCAAGTCAGATGATAATATTAAATTAACCTGATGTAAATCTTTAACAGATTTGGCGTTTAACATTAACATTAAATGTTGAATGGCTTCTTTCCAATTTTCAATCACTTCAATTGACTGCTCAACGCCTTGTTCATGAACCATCTGCAAGAAACGACCGGATAAGCCAACGGCATTGGCTCCTAAGGCTAAGGCTTTGACGATGTCTAAGTAATCGGTAATCCCGCCACTAGCTAAGATCGTGGTTTGATTTAAGAAAGGTTGTGCTTCTAGTAATGATTCAGGGGTGGTTTGTCCCCAGCCGGCAATGGCCTGATAATCTAATTTTTCGCGGCGTTCATTTTCAATTTGGATAAAGTTTGTCCCACCACGGCCACTGACATCAATATTTTTAACACCTAATTGAATTAAATGTTGAATCGTTTCGCGACTCATTCCAAAGCCAACTTCTTTAACGATAACCGGAACGGGCAACTCGCGTACGATGGTTTCAATGTTTTTAGACCAGCTCGTAAAGTCACGATCACCTTCTGGCATCACAATTTCTTGAGGAACATTCAGATGAATTTGCAAGGCATTGGCTTCTAATAAATCGACCGCTCGTTTAGCATTTTCAAGGTCATGATGAGCTCCAAGATTGGCCATCACAAAACCGTTGGGATTGACTTTACGCACGATGGTAAAGCTATCACGGACGGATTCGTCACTTAAAGCCCCACTGACAGAACCGGTCGCCATTGCTAAACCGGTTGCGGCGGCTACTTGACCTAGCGCTTCATTATATTGTTTGGTTTTAGCCGAGCCACCGGTCATGCCATTAATATAAAAGGGTACTTGATGAATGGTATCAGCCCAATGAGTTGTTAGTTGAATTTGGTCTAAGGTTAAAGGGGCGAAAGACTGATGAACAAAGCGGATGCCTTCAAAGGCTGAAATTTTCTTTTGAGATTGTTGTTCTAACGCATATTTTACATGGTCATCTTTACGTTTTTGTGAAAATGATGGTAATTGAGATTGAAACATGATAGCTCCTTTCATATGAATAAAGACCTGATGATTTACTTGCTCTCGGTAAGGGGTGGGGAAACCTGATAAGGGAGCGGAATGATATTCGCGACTTTCCAACTGTCAATTAGCCCTTGACGATTTGAATAAGCAGATCCAATCGCAATGCCACAATCGCCCCCACCGGCACCTGATGATTTTGCTTCATATTGATACGATTGGGCGATTTCAATTAATTGAGTTAAATGATTCGTTTCAAGTGGCAGTTGCCAATGGCGCGTCATCTTTCTTAATAAGTGACGCGCTTTAGCAATTCCTTTTTGAATGAGAGCCACATCGCCATTTTCTAAATCTTGGGCTAATTGTTGTACAGTCGCCTGACTATTGGCTAGAAATTGTTGATAGAGGTCACTTTCGGTGTCACGATGTTGTTGGTAACGATGGACTAATTCATCCGTCGAAGCCGGTGCGTCCGTCCAACCAATCACCAAGTCAACAGAGTGTGGGACCGTTAAATGGCTAATTGCTAACTGAGGCCAATCTTTAGCTAGTAATTGGGTTAAAGAAGGTGTTGCCTTGATTTGTTCGGCTAGCCATTGACGATCAGGGGATTGATAATAAATCCAACCACCATAAGCACTGGCAGCCAGATCACCAAAACTTCCCTTTGTAGACACCTTTAATGAAGCAATGGCCGCTAATTTATAGATAATTAATGGATTGGCTGAGTAACCATAGAAACGTAATAATGCCCGAATCGTACTGACGGTTACGGCACCACTTGAACCTAAACCATATTTACGACCATTTTCAGCTTCCAAATCGGTTTCATATTGAATATGATAATTTTGTAGAGGAAGATTTAATTCAACTAATAAACGTTCAACTGTTTCAATGGCACTTAAAACATAAGCCCAATGTCTTGGCCACATAGCAGAAGGCATTAAACCCGGTTGATTATGGGTAGAACGAGTATAGTTGAAAGGCTCATTTTGAATAGTTGTTGATTGTAAAGTTCCTGACAAATTATCAGTAGCTAAACTGACCGTACAAGACAAGTAAGCGTCTAATGCCACTAGTATCGCGGCCTGTCCTGGTTCTAAAATCGCATATTCTCCAGCAATATAGAGTTTTCCGGGAGTGGAGACGGTTTGCGTGACAAAAGCCTGTTCACTATCTATTTCTAATAATAAGTCTTTATAATGCATTTTGGGTTCTCCTAATCGATGGGTAATGGGCGCGGTGCCTCACCTGGATAAGCTTTGATGAGCTGTTCGGGTTTAAAATGAGTTAATAACTGTTTAGATAAGGCGTCGATTTCACTTTTACGGCATAAGACTTTTACATTTGGACCGGCATCCATAGTCGCGTAACATTCAAAACCTAAGTCTTCACGTAACGATTGCACAGCTTGTAAAGCGGTAATGGAATCCGGTGCCCAATAAGTAAGCGAAGGATTAGCAGCAATCGTCGTCGCATGCATTTTCATTGCATTATGTTCGGTTACTTCGCCTAAAGTTTTAAAATCTTTATCTTTAATGGCTTTTTTAATAAGGGCTAAGTCTTTTTCAACTTCTTGTGGCCATAAGGCAAAAAAAGGTGAAGTTTGAATGGTATGCTCCATACCCACACGACTACTAATTTTTTTCTTTTGATCATTAATCACAATGACTAACATTGCTATATCCCAGTCAGCATCAGCGATTTGTTCTGCATAACTTGAATCGGAGTCATCACCTTTGCCTTTATGCCATTCAACAAATCCACCAAATAAACTACGACTTGCACTACCAGAACCTTGACGGGCTATAGTGGAAAGGGTTCGTTGATCTAAATTAAGATTAAAAGCTTGATTGAGTGCACAAGCTAAGGCACTAAAGGCACTGGCAGAAGAAGCGAGACCCGCAGCAGTTGGGACATGGTTGACACTTTCAATATGAACATGTTCTTGGCTGCCAGCTAACTTACGGAATAAATCGACAAATTTTGATACTTTTTGAGTATCGGAATAACTTTGAGCGACACCATCTAAAGTAAAATAATCTTGTGATAAATTTGAATCGACAGTAACCTTCGTATCGGTATAAAAAGCATCTAAGGTTAATGATAAACTACTAGTCATCGGTAAAAACAATTCTTTATTGCGTTTTCCCCAATATTTGATTAAGGCGATATTGGTATTAGCACGATAGTAACCAATTTTCTTAGACAAAAGAATTCCTCCTTTATTAAAAAAATGCAGACCTTTAATTGTACGTACGAACACACTCACCAAAAGTCTACAAATCTATTTTTATTAACTTTCTAAATTTAAATACCATGTTTGAACAGCACCGGCTTCACGCATGGCACGTGCAACTTTACGGGCCATTTGTTTAGATTCTGCTAAGGCGATTAGACAACCTCCGCGTCCACTACCGGTTAGTTTTGCACCTAAAGCACCAGCCATCCAAGCGGCATTGACGATTTTATCGATATGGGTATTCGAAACCCCTAGTTGGTTAAGATAATAATGATTATAAGTCATTAAACGTCCTAATTCGATAACATTTTTCTGTGCAATCATTTGATAAGCTTGATGAACAAATTGTCCAATCGCTTTCATTGAATTATCAACAAAAAGTGGTTTGCGTTTACGTAACTCTGCTACATGTTGTACCGCTGAACGTGTTTGACCCGCTTGACCACTATCGGCCACGATTAAATAGGCCGGAATGTTTAATTCAAAATGATGTGGCGCTAAACTCTTGCGATAAATAATCGGCTGAGCCGTACTCGTCATTAAAGTATCAATCCCACTAGTTGACTGATGGGCAATCACTTCCGCTTGGTTAACGATAAATTGTAATTGGTAATCTGATAATTCCACTTTGAATAAATCAGCAATGGCTCTAACAACTGAAACTGATACCGCAGCGGACGAACCCATCCCACGTTCTTGCGGGATGTCACTGACAATTTTAATCGATAAAGACGGCTGTCCTAATTCAAAAGTTTCTAATGTTAACTCGATTGCTTTAACAATGTTTAATAAAATGCTAGGAGCCATTGAAATATCTCCAACAAAGTATTGGCAATCAAGTTCTATATAATCACGATCAGAGTGACGTGCAGTTGTATTCACTTTTACGGCAGGAAAAGGCAACGCAATAGCAGGATAATCATACACTACCGCATGTTCACCCATTAAGATAATTTTACTATGAGCGGTACCAACTCCGATTTCGTGTGAGTCTTGATCATGAAGGGGGACTTGACTTTCCTTTAGCGACTCAGACGATTCGAATTGCTCGATTGACACCGAAAAACCTCCTAAATTTAAGCGTCTGGTCAGAATTAAATCAACTTTCCAAAGCTTATAGTATTTATTTTTAGTATAGTACTTGAATGATATCAAACGCATCCGATGGAATGGGTTGATATCGATTGATTGATGGTACGGACAGACATTGAAAAGAAGCTCATTTTCAAGTTCTGACCCACTCTCAATATAATAACGATAATTTTCTAAAAAAGCGATAAAAAATAACCATTTTTTTGCGAAAGATTAAATATTTTATGTTACAATGGAAAAGCAAGTGCTTATCAATTGTATTTTGACATTGATAACATTAAGATTATAACAAAATATGTAGAAAAAGGAAAATCGAATGAAGTCACCATTATTTCAAAACTTTACTCGGGAAGAATGGCAACAATTACATCAAAATGGGCCATCCGTTTATACTATTGAACGATTGTCTGACTTGGTATCATTGAACGACCGCTTATCACAAAAAGATGTGAAAGAAGTATATGGTCCATTAGTAGATTATATTGATATGGTTTACCAAAATCAAGTTCGTCTTTTGAAGGAAAAACGTGCCTTTTTAGTCTCAAAAGAACCTGTTCGTAAAACCTTGCCACCTTTCATTATTGGTATTTGTGGGAGTGTCGCCGTGGGAAAAAGTACCACAGCACGTGTTTTAACTCAATTATTAGAACAGTTCTATCCCGATTTAACGATTAACTATATGACAACAGACGGATTTTTGTATCCTAACGCTGAATTGGAACGTCGCAATCTGATGTCGCGTAAAGGATTTCCTGAAAGCTATAATATGCAATTATTATTAGACTTTATTAAACAGGTAAAAGTTAGTGATGAACCCGTCCAATATCCCATCTATTCACATTATATTTATGATATCGTGGAAGGGGAATATGAACTGATTCAAAATTCTGATATTCTTATTATTGAAGGAATCAATGTTCTACAATTACCACAAAATCAAGAAATCTATGTCAGTGATTTTTTTGATTTATCAATCTATGTTGATGCGAAGCAAGAGTTAATTCGTCAATGGTATATTGAACGATTTGATATGTTAATGGATTTAGCGCAACAAGAACCGGACAATTACTATCATGAGATGAGTAAATGGCCACGCAATCAAGCTCACGAATACGCTAGGAAAGTATGGCGTGAGGTAAACTTAGTCAATCTTAACGAACACATTTTACCAACAAGAGACCGTGCTGATGTGGTTATTCACAAGACTACTAATCACTATGTTGATAAAATTGCTGTACGAAAATATTAATTATTATGGAGGGAAAATTGTGACACAAACAATGACAGAAATGGAAAAAATTGTTGTTTTGGACTTTGGAAGCCAATACAATCAGTTAATCACACGACGTTTACGTGAATTTGGTGTATTTAGTGAATTATTACCTAATGATACCACTGCTGAAGAAATTAAAGCAGAAGGTAATGTTATCGGGGTAATTTTTTCAGGTGGACCGCATAGCGTATACGCAGAAGATGCTTTTACCGTTGATAAAGCCATTTTTGATTTAGGCATCCCTGTATTAGGGATTTGTTATGGTATGCAACTGACGACCCATTTATTTGGTGGAAAAGTTGAACCAGGTATTAAAAAGGAATACGGAACAGCTGCCATTGACGTGAAAAATATAGAAACAGGCTTATTTGCTGGTTTAAGTGAATCAGAAAATGTCTTAATGAGTCATGGTGACTTAATTACCCAAATACCTGAAGGATTTACAGTTACCGCATGCAATAGCCAAACCCCATTTGCTGCCTTTGAAAATGAAGAACGCCAAATTTATGGTGTACAGTTCCATCCAGAAGTACGTCACAGTATCCATGGTAATGAAATGTTACGTAATTTTGCCTTCAATATTTGTGAAGCTAAAGGCGATTGGTCAATGGAAAACTTCATTGAGATTGAAATTGCGAAAATTAGAGAACGTGTGGGTGACCGCAAAGTCTTATTAGGCTTATCCGGAGGTGTAGATTCCTCAGTTGTAGGTGTCTTATTACAAAAAGCCATTGGCGATCAATTAACCTGTATCTTTGTGGACCACGGCTTATTACGTAAAGGCGAAGGCGACCAAGTAATGGAAGCTTTAGGTGGAAAATTTGGCTTAAATATTATTCGCGTTAATGCCAAAGACCGCTTCTTAACTAAATTAGCAGGCGTTAGTGACCCAGAACAAAAACGTAAAATTATCGGTAATGAATTTGTCTATGTCTTTGATGATGAAGCATCTAAATTACAAGGAGTGGACTTCTTAGCACAAGGAACGTTGTATACTGATATTATTGAATCAGGTACTAAAACCGCCCAAACAATTAAATCACATCATAATGTCGGTGGATTACCAGAAGACATGCAATTTGAATTAATCGAACCATTGAATACCTTATTCAAAGACGAAGTTCGTGCCTTAGGGACAGCCTTAGGGATGCCAGACTCCATTGTATGGCGTCAACCATTCCCAGGACCAGGATTAGGAATCCGTGTCTTAGGTGAAATTACAGAAGATAAATTAGAAATCGTGCGTGAATCAGATGCCATCTTACGTGAAGAAATCGCCAAAGCTGGCTTAGAACGCGATGTATGGCAATACTTTACTGTCTTACCAGGCATCCGCAGTGTTGGCGTAATGGGTGACGGCAGAACTTATGATTACACAATTGGTATTCGTGCTGTAACCTCAATTGACGGTATGACCAGTGACTTTGCCCGCATCCCATGGGAAGTATTACAAGTGATCAGTGCCCGTATCGTCAATGAAGTAGCCCACGTCAACCGCGTAGTTTACGATATAACAAGTAAACCACCAGCAACAATTGAGTGGGAATAGGGAGTAGGTCCCAGCGATTTTCAAGACGAAGTCGAAGGAAGAGCTGTTGGGACTACCCCGGCAAGGTTATCCCGCGAATGAGGAACTGATGTGACGAAATGAGTGGCTGATAACCACTGCCAGAATCCTTAAGGTCAGTATAAAGTAAATTAAAGTGCGGAGGCGGACGTTAAATTATTTCTACGTCCGTCCAACGATTGCCGAGCCATAAGGCGAAAGCAGAGTTGTTGACGGCCCATCTGCGTATCAAGGACAAGCAATGCGACGAATAGGAGCAATGCGCGACTTGATGAGAAGAATGGGAGTAGTCGCAAAATTTTCTAAAATGGCTTAATTACAAGCTATATAGAGAATGAAAAATGGCTATCGGTACTCAAATGGTACTGGAAGTAAAAAAGAATAAATTGAATAATAGTTCCAAATGGTTTACATTTGGACAAAAAATTAGACCGTAGTCTTTAGGCTGCGGTCTTTTTACGTACATATTTTTCCCGTTAAAAATAGCATAAAAATCTAGTTATCCGCATAAAAACTGGACTTATCACACTTTATCAAGGTCAAAACCACTCAATTTACTACTAATTTACTACTTATGAATGAGCTTTGATACGACGATTTATCCTTGAAAAGTGAAGATATAAAGATACTTCCAATAAAATTTGAATATTTAATAGGTAGACACTTCAAAAAATGAGGTGTCTATTTTTTTACCCGATTTTGAAAGGAAGTGAACTTATGAAAACAAAAAATCAAGAATCAAAAGGTCGTTCCCCACTCTTTAAGACCATCAAACATTCATTCAGCCAATAAAAAAGAAAGGATAGGTAAAAATATGGAACTTAAATTTGTGATTCCCAACATGGAAAAAACATTCGGCAATTTAGAATTTGCTGGCGAGGATAAAGTCGTTCAGCGAAGAATCAACGGACGGCTAACTGTCTTATCAAGAAGCTATAATCTCTATTCTGATGTTCAAAGAGCAGATGATATTGTGGTGGTGCTTCCTGCTGAAGCTGGCGAAAAACATTTCGGCTTTGAGGAACGTGTGAAGTTAGTCAATCCACGTATTACCGCAGAGGGCTACAAAATCGGCACTCGTGGTTTTACAAATTACCTTTTACATGCTGACGACATGATAAAAGAATAAAGAAAGAGAGGAAAAATGATGAGATTAGCAAATGGCATTGTATTAGATAAAGACACGACTTTTGGAGAATTGAAATTCTCTGCTCTACGTCGTGAAGTGAGAATCCAAAATGAAGACGGGTCGGTTTCAGATGAAATCAAGGAACGTACCTATGACTTAAAATCCAAAGGACAAGGACGCATGATTCAAGTAAGTATTCCTGCCAGCGTGCCTTTGAAAGAGTTTGATTATAACGCACGGGTGGAACTTATCAATCCCATTGCGGACACCGTTGCTACTGCCACCTATCAAGGAGCAGATGTTGACTGGTATATCAAGGCAGACGATATTGTGCTGACAAAGGATTCTAGTTCATTCAAAGCTCAACCACAAGCAAAGAAAGAACCGACACAAGACAAATAGTCGCTAGGTAGAAAGGAGACTTTTTCGCATGAAACAGCGTGGTAAAAGGATTCGCCCATCTGGTAAAGATTTAGTCTTTCATTTTACGATAGCGTCACTCCTGCCTGTTTTCCTGCTGGTTGTCGGACTGTTTCATGTGAAGACAATCCAGCAGATCAACTGGCAGGATTTTAACCTATCACAAGCAGATAAGATTGACATTCCCTATTTAATTATCAGTTTCAGTGTCGCAATTCTTATCTGCTTGCTGGTAGCGTTTGTATTCAAACGGGTTCGCTATGATACGGTTAAACAACTTTACCACCGTCAAAAACTGGCAAAGATGATACTTGAAAACAAGTGGTATGAATCTGAACAGGTCAAAACAGAGGGTTTCTTTAAAGATAGTGCTGGTCGTACAAAGGAAAAGATAACCTACTTCCCTAAAATGTATTATCGACTTAAAAATGGCTTGATACAGATACGGGTGGAAATCACGCTGGGAAAATATCAAGACCAACTCTTACACTTGGAAAAGAAATTAGAGAGTGGCTTGTACTGTGAGCTGACGGATAAAGAGTTAAAGGATTCCTATGTGGAATATACTTTGCTCTATGACACCATAGCCAGTCGTATTTCTATTGATGAAGTAGAAGCTAAAGATGGTAAACTTCGCTTAATGAAAAACGTATGGTGGGAATATGATAAGCTCCCTCATATGTTGATTGCTGGTGGTACAGGTGGCGGTAAAACTTACTTTATACTGACACTGATTGAAGCCTTGCTTCATACAGATTCAAAACTGTATATTCTTGACCCGAAAAATGCTGACCTTGCGGACTTAGGTTCTGTGATGGCAAATGTCTACTATAGAAAAGAAGACTTGCTTTCTTGCATTGAAACATTCTATGAAGAAATGATGAAACGTAGTGAGGAAATGAAGCAGATGAAGAACTATAAGACTGGCAAAAATTATGCTTACTTAGGTCTCCCGGCACACTTCTTAATCTTTGATGAATACGTCGCTTTCATGGAAATGCTGGGAACAAAAGAAAACACCGCAGTTATGAATAAGCTGAAACAGATTGTCATGTTAGGTCGTCAAGCTGGCTTCTTTCTAATACTGGCTTGTCAACGTCCAGACGCAAAATATTTAGGCGACGGAATCCGTGATCAGTTTAATTTCAGAGTGGCTTTAGGTCGTATGTCTGAAATGGGCTATGGCATGATGTTTGGCAGTGACGTACAAAAGGATTTCTTCTTAAAGCGAATCAAAGGTCGTGGCTATGTTGATGTAGGAACAAGTGTCATATCAGAGTTTTATACTCCCCTTGTACCAAAAGGATATGATTTCTTGGAGGAAATTAAAAAGTTATCCAACAGCAGACAGTCCACGCAGGCGACGTGCGAAGCGGAAGTCGCAGGTGTGGACTGATCTTGCTGGCTGGTGTGGCAATAGCCACGCCAGCACTTAACCCCCCGTATCTAACAGGGGGGTACAAATCGACAGGAAACAGTCAAAAAAACATTAGAAAATCCTTTGGTTACAAGGGATTTACAAAATTTCAGCGTATGTCAAATGGGCTTTAAAAGTTGACATACGCCTTTTTGATTGGAGGGATTTTTACTGAATGAACAAACTTGGTTACAGCATTTAAAAGAAAAACGCTTGGCTTATGGACTATCTCAAAACCGTTTAGCTGTTGCGACTGGTATTACAAGGCAGTATCTAAGCGATATTGAAACAGGAAAAGTCAAGCCATCAGAGGATTTACAGCAGTCCCTTTGGGAAGCTCTGGAACGCTTCAATCCCGACGCTCCCCTTGAAATGCTGTTTGATTATGTAAGGATTCGCTTTCCGACAACAGACGTACAGCAGGTGGTCGAAAACATCTTACAACTGAAACTGTCCTATTTTCTTCATGAGGACTATGGTTTCTATTCTTATTCAGAGCATTATGCTTTAGGCGACATATTCGTCCTTTGCTCCCATGAACTGGACAAAGGAGTTCTGGTGGAATTGAAAGGTCGTGGGTGCAGACAATTTGAAAGCTATCTTCTGGCACAACAAAGAAGCTGGTATGAGTTCTTTATGGACGTTTTGGTGGCTGGCGGTGTGATGAAACGCCTTGACCTTGCCATTAACGATAAGACAGGGATTTTGAATATCCCTGTACTCACTGAAAAGTGCCAACAGGAAGAATGTATCTCCGTCTTCCGCAGTTTTAAAAGCTATCGCAGTGGCGAACTGGTACGCAAAGAGGAAAAGGAATGTATGGGAAACACCCTCTATATCGGTTCATTACAAAGTGAAGTTTATTTCTGTATCTATGAAAAGGACTACGAGCAGTACAAGAAAAATGATATTCCCATTGAAGACGCAGAAGTAAAAAACCGTTTTGAGATTCGATTGAAAAATGAGCGTGCCTATTATGCAGTCCGTGATTTACTCGTCTATGACAATCCAGAGCATACCGCCTTTAAAATTATCAATCGGTATATCCGTTTTGTAGATAAAGACGATTCCAAACCTCGTTCTGATTGGAAACTGAATGAAGAATGGGCTTGGTTTATTGGGAACAATCGTGAACGATTAAAACTAACCACAAAACCAGAGCCTTACTCCTTCCAAAGGACGCTGAACTGGCTATCTCATCAAGTTGCCCCGACCTTAAAGGTTGCGATTAAACTTGATGAAATCAACCAGACGCAGGTTGTAAAAGACATTCTCGACCATGCGAAACTGACAGACCGACACAAGCAGATTTTGAAGCAACAGTCAGTAAAAGAACAGGACGTGATAACAACAAAAAAATAACTCAAATACAAATTCATTGAATATAGAGAGGAGAACATTTTTATGAATTTTGGACAAAACCTTTATAACTGGTTTCTATCAAACGCTCAATCACTGGTGCTTTTAGCAATCGTTGTGATTGGCTTGTATCTTGGCTTCAAGCGTGAGTTTAGCAAACTGATTGGCTTTTTAATTATTGCGATTATTGCGGTTGGCTTAGTCTTCAACGCTGCTGGAGTAAAAGACATTTTACTAGAGCTATTCAATCGCATTATTGGTGCTTAAATAAAACCGTTCTTTTGTGGAATATAAGTGGTTTTCTTATGTTCCGCAAAGGAATGGTACACCAAACGAAGTGCGGTAGGGATTTTTGAATCTCTACAAAGAAAGGACGTGAATATATGGACGATATGCAAGTCTATATTGCGAATTTAGGCAAATACAATGAGGGCGAATTGGTCGGTGCGTGGTTTACCTTTCCCATTGACTTTGAGGAAGTCAAAGAGAAAATCGGCTTGAATGATGAATATGAGGAATACGCCATTCATGACTACGAGTTACCCTTTACGGTTGACGAATACACTTCCATTGGCGAACTCAATCGACTATGGGAAATGGTATCGGAATTACCCGAAGAATTACAATCGGAGCTATCTGCTCTGCTCACTCATTTTTCAAGCATTGAAGAACTAAGCGAACATCAAGAGGATATTATCATTCATTCCGATTGTGATGATATGTATGACGTGGCACGCTACTACATTGAAGAAACGGGTGCTTTAGGCGAAGTACCAGCTAGTCTTCAAAACTATATTGATTATCAAGCCTATGGTCGGGATTTAGACCTTTCAGGAACGTTTATCTCAACCAATCATGGGATTTTTGAAATCGTCTATTAAATCTGTCGGTACATTACTACTGGCAGATTTTCTATTTTACGGGGTGGCTCAATCAGCTACCCCTATTTTTTATGAAAGGATTGATTACATGAAGAAAATACGAAGCTATACCAGTATCTGGTCTGTGGAAAAGGTACTGTATTCTATCAATGATTTTAGACTTCCGTTTCCCATAACCTTTACGCAAATGACATGGTTTGTCGTGTCACTCTTTGCAGTGATGATACTTGGCAACTTGCCCCCTCTTTCCATGATAGAGGGAGCATTTCTCAAATACTTTGGGATTCCTGTGGCTTTCACATGGTTTATGTCTACAAAAACTTTTGATGGTAAAAAGCCTTATGGATTTTTGAAGTCTGTCATTGCTTATGCACTGCGACCAAAGCTGACCTATGCAGGAAAAAAAGTAACGCTTGGCAGAAACCAGCCACAAGAAGCCATTACAGCAGTTAGGAGTGAATTTTATGGCATATCCAATTAAATACATTGAAAACAATCTCGTCTGGAATAAAGACGGGGAATGTTATGCTTACTATGAGCTTGTTCCTTACAATTACTCATTTCTAAGTCCAGAACAGAAAATACAAGTGCATGATTCTTTCAGACAGCTTATCGCACAAAATCGTGATGGCAAAATTCATGCTTTACAAATCAGTACAGAATCCAGCATACGTTCTGCACAAGAGCGTTCCAAAAATGAAGTCACTGGCAAGCTCAAAGCGGTTGCCTATGACAAAATCGACCAACAGACAGACGCTTTAATATCCATGATTGGCGAAAATCAAGTGAACTACCGTTTCTTTATCGGCTTTAAGTTGCTTCTCAACGATCAGGAGTTTTCTATGAAAAGTCTTACCGTTGAAGCAAAAAATGCTTTGTCTGATTTTGTCTATGATGTGAACCATAAGCTGATGGGCGATTTTGTTAGTATGAGTAATGATGAAATCCTGCGTTTTCAGAAGATGGAAAAGCTCTTAGAAAATAAAATCTCTCGTCGTTTCAAAATCCGCAGGTTAGATAAGGACGACTTCGGCTATCTGATTGAACACCTTTACGGACAGACAGGCACTGCCTATGAAGAGTATGAGTACCATCTATCAAAGAAAAAGCTGGATAATGAAACGCTGATTAAATACTATGACTTGATTAAGCCTACTCGCTGTTTGGTGGAAGAAAAACAGCGATATTTGAAAATCCAGCAGGAAGATGAAACCGTCTATGTAGCTTACTTTACCATTAACAGCATTGTCGGAGAACTGGACTTCCCGTCCTCTGAAATCTTCTACTACCAGCAACAGCAATTTACATTCCCGATTGATACGTCAATGAATGTGGAAATTGTAGCGAATCGTAAAGCCCTATCTACTGTCCGCAATAAAAAGAAAGAACTGAAAGACTTGGATAACCACGCTTGGCAAAGTGATAATGAAACCAGCTCCAATGTGGCGGAAGCTCTGGAAAGTGTGAATGAGCTGGAAACCAATTTAGACCAAAGCAAGGAATCTATGTACAAGCTGTCTTATGTGGTAAGGGTATCAGCAAATGATCTTGACGAACTCAAACGTCGTTGTAATGAAGTGAAAGATTTTTATGACGATTTAAGCGTAAAACTGGTACGACCATTTGGGGATATGCTCGGCTTACATGAAGAATTTTTACCTGCCAGCAAGCGTTATATGAATGATTATATTCAATACGTGACCTCTGATTTCCTCGCTGGTTTAGGTTTTGGTGCTACTCAAATGCTGGGGGAAAATGAGGGGATTTATGTTGGCTACAGCTTAGATACTGGACGCAATGTCTATCTGAAACCTGCTCTTGCCAGTCAAGGGGTTAAGGGTTCAGTAACCAATGCGTTAGCGTCGGCTTTTGTTGGTTCGCTGGGTGGTGGTAAATCCTTTGCGAATAACCTTATCGTCTATTATGCGGTGCTTTATGGGGCACAAGCAGTGATTGTAGACCCAAAAGCAGAACGTGGCAGATGGAAAGAAACCTTGCCAGAGATTTCCCATGAAATCAATATCGTCACTCTGACTTCTGATGAGAAAAACAAAGGCTTACTTGACCCTTATGTGATTATGAAAAATCCCAAAGATTCTGAATCACTGGCTATTGATATTCTGACATTCCTTACGGGGATTTCCTCTCGTGATGGGGAACGCTTCCCAATCCTTAGAAAAGCCATTCGTGCAGTAACCAATAGTGAAGTACGAGGGTTGATGAAAGTGATTGAGGAATTACGGGTTGAGAATACGCCACTAAGTACCAGTATAGCCGACCATATCGAAAGTTTTACAGACTATGACTTTGCACATTTATTATTCAGTAATGGTTATGTGGAGCAGTCTATCAGCTTAGAAAAACAACTGAACATTATACAGGTTGCGGACTTGGTACTTCCCGACAAGGAAACTTCCTTTGAGGAATATACCACTATGGAGCTTTTATCCGTTGCTATGCTGATTGTCATTAGTACCTTTGCTTTAGACTTTATCCATACAGACCGAAGCATTTTCAAGATTGTAGATTTAGACGAAGCATGGAGCTTTTTACAGGTAGCACAAGGAAAAACACTATCTATGAAGCTGGTTCGGGCTGGTCGTGCTATGAACGCTGGGGTATATTTCGTGACCCAAAATACAGACGACCTCTTAGATGAAAAACTGAAAAATAACCTCGGCTTAAAATTTGCATTTCGTTCCACTGACCTTAACGAGATTAAAAAGACCTTAGCCTTTTTTGGTGTAGACCCAGAGGACGAAAACAATCAGAAGCGATTGCGTGATTTGGAAAACGGGCAATGCCTTATCAGTGATTTATATGGTCGTGTCGGTGTGATACAGTTCCACCCTGTATTTGAAGAACTGCTCCATGCCTTTGATACCAGACCACCTGTGCGAAAAGAGGTGTAAATGTGAAACCATCAATAGTAAACAGAATAAAATCAAACTGGACGCTGAAACGTCTAGGTAAAGTGGCAATGACAGTGGCTTTCACACTTGTGATTGCCATTTTTCTTTTAGCCATGCTGGGAACGGTGGTTCAAGCTGCGGGCTTGGTAGATGATACGGTCAATGTGGCAAATGAATACAGCCGATACCCACTTGAAAACTATCAACTGGATTTTTATGTGGATAATAGCTGGGGCTGGCTTCCGTGGAACTGGTCGGACGGGATTGGAAAACAGGTCATGTATGGACTATATGCCATTACCAATTTTATTTGGACAATCAGTTTGTATGTTTCCAATGCGACAGGTTACTTAGTACAGGAAGCCTATTCCTTAGACTTCATTTCCGCTACAGCAGATTCCATTGGTAAGAATATGCAGACCTTAGCTGGTGTGAGTGCAAACGGATTTTCAACAGAGGGTTTCTATGTTGGATTCCTCTTACTCTTGATTTTGGTTCTTGGGGTTTATGTTGCCTATACGGGACTGATAAAGAGAGAAACCACAAAGGCAATTCATGCCATTATGAATTTTGTGCTGGTGTTTATCCTATCGGCTTCCTTTATTGCCTACGCTCCCGACTACATTAAAAAAATCAATGACTTTTCATCAGACATCAGTAATGCCAGTTTATCACTTGGCACGAAGATTGTCATGCCCCATTCCGATAGTCAAGGCAAGGACAGCGTGGACTTAATCAGAGATAGCCTGTTTTCCATACAGGTTCAGCAACCGTGGCTACTGCTTCAATACAACAGTTCAGACATTGAAAGTATCGGTATTGACCGTGTGGAAAGCCTGCTCTCCACCAGCCCAGATTCCAACAATGGCGAAGACAGAGAAAAAATTGTTGCGGAAGAAATTGAAGACAGAAGCAATACCAATCTAACCATTACAAAGACCATTAACCGTTTAGGTACAGTCTTCTTCCTATTTGTCTTCAATATTGGGATTTCCATATTTGTATTCCTATTAACAGGAATCATGATTTTCTCGCAGGTACTTTTTATCATCTATGCTATGTTTCTGCCTGTGAGCTTTATTTTAAGCATGATTCCATCATTTGATGGTATGTCAAAACGAGCCATAACAAAGCTCTTTAATACCATTTTGACACGAGCTGGAATCACATTGATTATTACGACAGCATTTAGTATTTCAACCATGCTCTATACCTTATCGGCTGGTTATCCGTTCTTTTTGATTGCTTTTCTACAGATTGTGACCTTTGCAGGAATCTACTTCAAGCTGGGCGATTTAATGAGTATGTTTTCTCTACAGAGTAACGATTCTCAAAGTGTGGGAAGTCGTGTGATGAGAAAACCTCGTATGCTTATGCACGCTCACATGCACCGTCTACAGCGGAAACTTGGACGTTCCATGACTACTCTAGGGGCTGGGTCTGCCATTGTTACAGGTAAAAAAGGACAGTCGGGTTCGGGGAGTTCTGCAAGGACACAAGCAGATCACTCCCGACCAGACGGAAAGGAAAAATCAACACTTGGAAAACGTATCGGTCAAACCATCGGTACAGTAGCTGATACCAAAGACAGAATGGTAGACACTGCTAGTGGTTTGAAAGAACAGGTTAAAGATTTGCCGACCAATGCAAGATATGCAGTATATCAAGGAAAATCCAAAGTAAAAGAGAATGTCCGTGATTTAACCAGTAGTATTTCTCAAACCAAAGCGGACAGAGCCAGTGGACGCAAGGAACAGCAGGAACAAAGGCGAAAAACCATTGCGAAGCGTCGCTCTGAAATGGAACAGGTCAAACAGAAAAAACAGCCTGCTTCTTCTGTTCATGAAAGACCGACTACAAGACAAGAACAATATCATGATGAACAGACCTCAAAACAGTCTAATATTCAGACTTCATATAAGGAATCTCAACAAGCCAAACAAGAGCGTCCAGCAGTTAAGTCCGATTTTTCAAGTCCAAAAGTGGAACGCCAAGGCAATACCGTTCAAGAAAAAACCGTTCAAAAGCCAGCAACTTCAACCACTACAGCAGATAGAACTTCACAACGTCCAATCACAAAAGAACGTCCGTCTACTGTTCAAAGAGTACCACTACAAAATACAAGAAGTAGACCACCAATCAAAACCGCCACCATTAAGAAAGTCGGTAAGAAACCATGAAGTTGAAAACTTTAGTGATTGGTGGTTCTGGATTATTCTTGATGGTCTTCTCACTGCTTCTGTTTGTTGCCATTTTATTTTCAGATGAACAGGACAGCGGAATTTCCAATATTCATTATGGAGGTGTGAATGTTTCCGCAGAAGTGCTGGCTCATAAGCCTATGGTAGAAAAATATGCCAAAGAATATGGCGTTGAAGAATATGTCAACATACTTCTTGCGATTATACAGGTGGAATCGGGCGGTACTGCGGAAGATGTTATGCAGTCCTCGGAATCCCTCGGTCTTCCACCTAATTCATTGAGTACAGAAGAATCCATTAAGCAAGGTGTGAAGTATTTCAGTGAATTATTAGCCAGTAGCGAAAGGCTCAGTGTAGATTTAGAATCGGTTATCCAGTCCTACAATTATGGTGGTGGTTTCTTAGGGTATGTGGCTAATCGTGGAAATAAATATACCTTTGAACTGGCTCAAAGTTTCTCAAAAGAGTATTCAGGTGGCGAAAAAGTGTCTTACCCCAATCCCATAGCCATACCTATCAATGGGGGCTGGCGATACAACTATGGCAATATGTTTTATGTGCAACTGGTAACGCAGTATCTTGTCACAACAGAGTTTGATGATGATACGGTACAAGCCATCATGGACGAAGCACTGAAATATGAGGGCTGGCGATACGTTTACGGTGGAGCTTCCCCGACTACTTCTTTTGATTGTAGCGGACTGACACAATGGACGTATGGAAAAGCTGGAATTAACTTACCACGAACCGCACAACAGCAATATGATGTGACCCAGCATATCCCACTATCGGAAGCACAAGCTGGCGATTTGGTTTTCTTTCATTCTACCTATAACGCTGGCTCTTATATTACTCATGTTGGGATATACCTTGGCAATAACCGTATGTTTCATGCAGGCGACCCAATCGGTTATGCCGACTTAACAAGCCCCTACTGGCAACAGCATTTAGTGGGAGCAGGACGAATCAAACAATGAGAAAGGAAGATTTAATGATGAAATTTAGAAAAAATCAGAATAAAGAAAAACAGATACCAAAGGAAAAGAAACCTCGTGTCTACTATAAGGTCAATCCTCATAAAAAGGTTGTGATTGCCTTGTGGGTACTTTTAGGGCTTAGTTTCAGCTTTGCGATATTCAAGCACTTTACAGCTATAGATACTCATACTATTCACGAAACAACTATCATAGAAAAGGAATACGTTGATACTCATCATGTAGAAAATTTTGTAGAGAACTTTGCGAAAGTCTACTATTCATGGGAGCAATCCGATAAGTCCATTGATAATCGAATGGAAAGTCTAAAAGGCTATCTGACAGATGAACTTCAAGCTCTCAATGTTGATACAGTACGCAAAGATATTCCTGTATCGTCTTCTGTAAGAGGATTTCAGATATGGACGGTAGAGCCAACTGGCGACAATGAGTTTAATGTAACCTACAGTGTAGACCAGCTCATTACAGAGGGAGAAAATACAAAGACCGTCCACTCTGCTTATATAGTGAGTGTCTATGTAGATGGTTCTGGAAATATGGTACTGGTTAAGAATCCGACCATTACCAACATACCTAAGAAATCAAGTTATAAACCAAAAGCCATTGAAAGTGAGGGGACGGTTGATTCCATTACAACCAATGAAATCAATGAGTTTTTAACGACGTTCTTCAAGCTCTATCCTACAGCGACAGCCAGTGAACTTTCCTACTATGTGAATGACGGGATATTAAAACCAATCGGAAAAGAGTACATCTTTCAAGAACTGGTAAATCCTATTCACAATCGTAAGGATAATCAAGTCACGGTATCGCTGACAGTGGAGTATATCGACCAGCAGACCAAAGCAACGCAGGTATCTCAATTTGATTTGGTACTTGAAAAGAACGGGAGTAATTGGAAGATTATAGAATAACAAATATTGGTACATTATTACAGCTATTTTGTAATCTGAAAGTTCTAAAATT
>NZ_BCQX01000034.1 GCF_001552295.1 Globicatella sanguinis NBRC 15551
CTACTTCTTGCCCACTCCCTACATTAAAAAATAATACATCGCCGGAGGGAATCGAACCCCCATCACAAGAACCGGAATCTTGTGTGATATCCATTACACTACGGCGACATTACAAAAAATCTTTAGTATTTACTTAATCAAATCGAACTATTGTGACACTGCATTAACAACTTCATATATAATCGAAATAATGTTCAATCAACTTGAACTTAATCATTGTACCAAAATCATGATTAATTTTCAATTGATGTTATCAAACGTTTTTAAACTCTCATGTAAAAAGTTTTATCACACTATTTAAAAAAGGGGAATAGTTTATTGAAACCATTAACCCCTTTTTATCTAGAATCGTAAAATATTATGGTGCATATACATCGTTATAAACTTCATATAATGATGTTTCAGCTATGGAATTGCCTTGACTATCTACTCTTTCAATACAGATAATTCCATATTTTGGTGCTAAGTAATACCACGTGGCACTTCCATCAGCATAACCTGTTTCTTCAATTGCTACCACTTCCTGATAAATGACACCATTCTTCTCATAAGTTGGTAAAATTGTCTTAACGGTTCGAAGATATTCATTATGATAGCCGGAGTAATATTGATAACCGACTGTCATATTACTCGATAAAATAAGTGATTCTTGCCCACTATTCACAAGGTTAGAATAACGTAAATCTTGAACTTCCCCATAATTCTCAACATGACCCAGTTCATATAATCCATTACTGCGCTGTTGATAAACATAAGCCATTGCTTGATCATTCATTAAAATAGCCACTTGAAAGAGACCATTTTCATCTGGAGTATATTCTAAGATTGTATATTGACTCTCATAATTATTACCAAATCCTGAATATTGATAATTATTAAACTGAGAATAAGGTATATAATCAGAAAACGTGCCTGAAATAGCAGGTAGTGAAGTTTGATTTAATTGAGGGTCATGTCCATGTTCCTGGGCAGCAATCGGTCCAGTTAATGTAACAGAAAACACTCCCCCTATTATGGAAGCAAAAAGCACACGCTTAAAAATATTTTTAATAAAAAAATGCATGCTCATTAGCCACCCCTCTTTTCTTTTTCTTCTATACACTCATTATAACATAATCAAATAAAAATGTGATTGAGTCTATCAAGAAAAAATCTTGAATAAAGTATGAAGATAGTGAATTAAGAAATTAAATTCTCAGAAAGTGTTAGCTTCACTAATAGTTCTTTTGATTTTTCAGGAATGGATATTTCATGTAAAAAATGATTGATTCGTTTCAATAATTCTCGTCGCGTAATAATCCCTTTGAAATTACCCTCATGATCAATCATACAGATAAAGTTTTGATCAACTAAATGGTGTAATATCTTTTCAAAAGGTTCGCCCTCAACAATCGTTACAGGATCTTTTTCCATGACATCTCGTATTAATATTTGATCCATTTTTTCAATTTCAATCGCCTCTACTGTTGTCACAGCATTAATCATCATCGGCATATTAATCAATCCCATTAATTTTGACTTAGTTGATAATACTGGAATCATGGAATATTTAACAGTCGAAAGAATTAACATCCCGTGACTTAAAGTATTGGTATCTAACACATGTGCTACATTATCAGCTGGTATTAATAATTTTTCAATAGGGTCCACAATTTGTTTTTCTAATAATGGATTAATCATTGACGCTCAAACACTTTCGTTAAATCTGTTAATAAATTCATAGAATCATCGTAGAACTCTACTTTATATTTCGTTGGCGTGATTTCCAAAATCGCATAGGTTTTATATGGAACTGGTCCACGAGAATGATTCAAACTGCCCGGATTAATCAATAACACTCCATCAACATATTCTGCATATAATTGGTGAGTATGTCCATGAAAAACAAATTTTGCATTGATATCTTTTGCTTCAGCTAATAATTCTTCATAACCACTATTCACACCATTTCGATGACCATGAACAACCAGTATATTTCCTGCTGAACTTTCAACTATCCGGCGATTAAAGTATTGTGGATCAAAGTCCATGTTGCCTGATACAACCACATCGACATTGTCCCAAATAGGATCGTCAGCTGGAAACTCAGAATCTCCACAGTGAAGAATTAGCTCTACTTCTGGACGATAATGTTCGATTAAATTATTTAATTTTGACCATCCACCATGATTGTCACTTATAATTAACCATTTCACTTACTATTCAACTCCTCTAACCATTCTGGCATTGCAGCCATCAATTTTTTAATCGCTTTACCACGATGACTAATCTCATTTTTTCTTTCAGCGGTCAGTTCAGCAAAAGTTTTCTGCTCACTTTCTACATAAAAAAGTGGATCATAGCCAAATCCTTCAGTTCCTTTTATTTCCTCTAAAATGATACCGTCAGCTTGACCTTCTACAACCAATGACGGCATCTTTGGATGAGCTAATACGAGACAACAAGTAAAATGTGCATCACGATGACTGTTGCCTTTCATATCGTTCAGTAACTTTTCATTATTCAAAGCATCATTACCGTGTTCGCCAGCATATCGAGCACTGAAAACACCCGGACGACCGTCTAATGTATCGACAGATAAGCCAGAGTCATCCGCCAAAACCATTGTATTTAACATATTGGCGATGGTTTCAGCTTTTAAACGTGCATTCTCTTCAAAAGTACTCCCTGTTTCTTCTACTTCTTCGATTTCTGGATAATCTAATAATGAGGTTACCTCTATCTTAAAATCATCAAATAATTTTGCAAACTCTGCTATTTTACCTTTATTATGACTCGCGATTAGTAGTTTCGACAACTTGATCACCTTCTATTTCACATTTTTTAATTGTTAGATTCGGCATATTTAACCAAGTTGTTGCCACCTCAGCAAATTTATCTTCTTCACCTGTAGTATAAACTTCGATCGTAGCCGGTCTATTTTTAGCGTCATGTGCTGAACGGCTAATATTGTAATAATCTAACATGGTACTGACTTCATTAATAGTTTCAACACCAGAATCAATTAAACGAACCTCTTCACCCATATATTCTCCAATAACTTTTTTCATAATCGGATAATGAGTACATCCTAAAACCAAAGTATCAACATCTTTTTCCTTAAAAATGTTCAAACGCTTTTCAACAATTATTTCAGTTTCGAGATCATTTATTTTATTTTCTTCAACAATCGCAACAAATTCTGGTACTGGCACACTCATCACTTTCAAGGAATCGGCTTTTTCTAAGATGACTTTCTCATATAAATTGGATTTAATAGTACCTTCAGTACCAATAATGCCAATTCGTTGATTTTGCGTTTCTTTTATAGCAGCCCGGCTACCAGCATGAATTACACCAATTACAGGGATAGATAATTGTTCTCTTAATTCACTCAATGCAGCGGCTGTTCCTGTATTACAGGCAATGACTAACATTTTAATTCCTTTATTTAATAAAAAACGGGTAAGTTGCCAAATAAATTTCTTAACTTCCTCTAAAGAACGTGGTCCATAAGGACATCTAGCACTATCCCCTAAGTATATAATGGATTCATTTGGTAATTGCTTGAGACTTTGTTTAACAACTGTTAAACCGCCAAATCCGGAATCAATAAATCCAATTGGTAATTCTTTCAATAATATACCTTCTTTCTTCGCATGTTGAATTAAATGCGCTCAAATTAAATTATATAACAAATCACTAGTTTTTCATAGTCAAGAAGATGCTACTAAAGACGGATTTTGTGACTCAGTATTGTTACGTTTTTAGAGATATCCAATATAATAAGTATAAATTTTATTATTGTAGTAAATTTTTTTAAACTCAAAACTATGTTCAAATCCATCTTTTGTTTCATGACGAAATAAAGTATAAAAATTGTCATCTGTTAAATTAATAATTCTCACAACCAAGGCACACATATTATCCCAATTAATATAAAAGTCTACCGGTTTGGCAAAACGGAGATAATCGTGTACAAATTTCTCTTGATTGATCATTTTTTCCTCAAAATATAAATCATACATACTATCACCTTACCCTTGTTAGTTACAAAACTAACACAAAATAACTTATTTGTCTAGAGTAAAATAACTTTAAATCAAGCGAGTATTTTAATTTTCTTATTAAGGGCTCTTTGTCAAATTCCGTGACCCACACCATTTGACAAAGAACTAGAAAAATACATCCAATTTTAGCCATAACGTATTCAAAACGTATTCAAATAAAAAAGAACCACATAGAAACATTGATATTTCAACATTTCTATGTGGTAAATTAAGATTAATATTAACCTAATTTGTTATAGTATTCAACAACGAATGATTCGTCGATTTCAGCCGATAACTCAGCACGTTGTGGTAAACGTGTTAAAGTACCTTCTAATTTGTCTGCATCAAATGAAACAAATTCTAAACGGCTAACAGTATTTTCTAAATTTTCTTTAACTAAAGCTAAATCTTGTGAAGATTCTTTTAATCCAATTACTTGACCTGGTGTTACTAAGTAAGATGGAATATCAACACGTTTGCCATCAACAGTCACGTGACCATGGTTTACTAATTGACGAGCTTGACGACGAGTGTTAGCAAAACCTAAACGGTAAACTAAGTTGTCTAAACGAGTTTCAAGTAATGACATGAAGTTTTCACCATGTTTACCTTCTTTAATTTTACCTGCTTTTTTGAATAAAGTGTAGAATTGACGTTCAGACATGCCGTACATATGACGTAATTTTTGTTTTTCTTGTAATTGTAAACCATATTCAGAAATTTTCTTTCTTTGGTTACCGTGTTGACCTGGTGCATAGTTACGTTTTGCGATTTCTTTACCAGTTTCTGTTAAAGAAATACCTAAACGACGAGATAATCTCCATGTTGGACCTGTATATCTTGACATTATAAATTCCTCCAATTATGTTGTTTTGGAGTAAAATAATCCTTTTGAAAAATCGAATGCGTGCATTTCAACTTCAATTTTCGCCTTTGCAGCCGCGGTTACTCATTGACCTAATAAGGGTTGAACTGTTGACGCGCTTTCTTTTTTCACGCTGCATTATTTTACACAAATGTTATTGTATCATAAATAGTGGCTAGATTGCAATGCTTGATTAGCAATTATTTTAATTTTTTTGCAAGTGAGTGGGCAAGATTTAAATAATTAAACGATTTTCCCTTCGTCTGCCTAACACCGTGCAGTTGAGAATGGGGAAAAGTTGATGCCTAACACATTTAAGCCGAAAGTTGACACCGCTCAACCACTGTGATCTACATTAACGACCAATAATTTGGCTTAGTTTAGCAAGTTAAGGCCCTGACTCTCTAAGACACAAATTGAATCCCCTAAACCACTGCGCTCTATATTAAGCAACAATACCTTGATCAAAATTATTAAGATTTGTGCTACTTTATTCAATATTTATTACTAAATTCATTACAATTTGTGCGGAAGCTTTACCTGCTACTACCACAAATTCATCGAATGAAATAGCTGCATCATCATCACCAGCATCACTAATTGCTCGGATAATGACAAATGGCACTTTTAATACATGAGCGGTTTGGGCAATAGCAGTTGATTCCATTTCACAAGCTTTTGCTTTAGGAAAATCAACGGCAATTTGCGCCACTTTTTCATGGCTATTAACAAATTGATCACCTGAAACAATTTGTCCAAAGATTGGTTCAATTTCTAATTGACGACAAACCTCTTTGGCTAATTGGCTATATTGTAAATCCGGATAATACAATGCCGGCATACCAGCCATTTGACCTTTTTCATAACCAAAACCAGTAACATCGACATCATGATAAGTTAAACTATCCGCGATCACAATATCCCCAACCTTCAAGCCGGTATGCACGCCACCAGCCGTCCCGGTATTAATAATTAAATCGACATTAAACTGTTGAACCAACAAGACTGTCGTAATGGTAGCGTTGACTTTTCCAATACCTGATTGAACTAAAATCACTTCTCGATTTTCCAAATAACCTTGATAAAAAGTTACTTGATGATGGGTAATTTCTTTTAATTTTGATAAATTTGCTTTAATAAGACGAATTTCTTCTTCCATTGCGCCAATAATTCCAATTTTCATCTGTTTACTCCTCAAAAATAGTTTAGCCTAAAAAGGCAATTAATAATACAGCTAACAATAATACACCAACAATGATGATACCATTGGTTAAAAACTGATCGATTTTTGCATGGTACTTCGCTCGTTTTCCTCTAACCCCTGGATTATCTTGCGCCAATTCATCAGAATAATATGTGTTAGTTGATGAGGCAATCGGTTCATAACCTTCTTCCTGATAATAAACTTGATAGTGATCATCTTGCGTCATCGAAGAATTATTATAAGATTGTTCATTATCTTCGCCATCATCTGGTGCCATATAATGATTGCCCATGTATCGATCCTCATCATTATTATCTGGATAATAATGGTTCTGTCTTAAGGAATCGTCATACAATGTTTGATTTTCATCTTCCCTAACTTGATGATAATTTTTAGAAAAATCCCAATCGTTCTCATCTGGCTCATTTTGATACAGTTGATTAGAATAATCATTAGTTCGGGTTGATGAATGTTCTTCGTTGTTAATATTTTGTTGTTGCTTGCGTTTAAAAAACATGTTGATCACTTCCATTTGTTATTGTGCTAACCAATATTGTAAAGCATAAAGTGTTTTAACATCGACTATTTTGCCTTGTGACATCATTTGACGAATTTCAGCTTTAGTAAACTCGTGTACTGTCACATTTTCATTTTCATCCTGTGGCAGTGGATTTTCAACTTTGGTTAAACCTGTTGCATGAAATAAAGTAATCTTTTCATCTAAATATCCTGGTGATACATAAAAAGAATTAACTTCTTGCCACTGCTCTGCCTGATAGCCCGTTTCTTCTTCTAATTCTCTTTTCGCTCCATCAATTGCTTGTTCTAAAGTTTCCGATTGGAAATCTAATATTCCTGCTGGAATTTCATAGATGTCTGCTACAACCGCTGGTCTGAATTGTTTCACTAAGACCACTTTATCTTCATTGGTTGCCAAAATACACACAGCTGGCAAATGGTGAATAATTTCGCGTTCAACAATGGCGCCATTTTCTAACTTTAATTGATTAACATAAAGCTGTAGTATGTGTCCATCAAAAATTTGTTCTGATGAAATTAATCGGGGGTCATTTAAGCTTTTAACTTTATTTTTATCAAATTGCATGAGACATTCTCCATTCATTATCGTTAGTTTCACTTTAACTAATTTTTTCGTTGGTTGCAACTAAACTCAATAAATTACACAAAAAAGCTGAATATAATTCATAAATTCTTATACAATCATCGCTACTATATCTCTACTTTTCTAATAAAATTTGTTAATAAGTATCGATAAAACAATTTTCGATTTGTTCATCGTTGATTTGGAGTAAGAATTTAATTTATTACAAAAGAAACTAAACGTCAGCGTTTTAGACTGATCAGTCCCTTGCAATAAGATAAGAAACCAAAAGACCAGACAGAATGTTATTTTTCTGTCCAGTCTTCAAACTCATTGATTCACTATTAATATGGATTTTCTGATGTTAACGTCACATCATACCATGGTGTATCTGCACCAATTTGAATATCATAGCCTTTAACACGATTATTAACCGCTACTACTGAATAACGATATAATGTTGGCATAAGTGGTAATTCATCCATAAAGTATGCTTGCCAATCATTGAAAGCTTTTTTACGGAATTCTTCATCGAATGATTCATCAGAATTAATTGCTTCTAATAACTTATCATTTTCTTCTGTTGCCCAACGTGGGAAGTTAAATGAAGCATTACGTCCAAATAGTCCTGTTGGGTTTGGATCGCCACCTGTACCCCATGCCCCTTGGAAGATTTGGATTTTTGGATCATCTGCTTTAAGAGCATCGTAGAATGAATTAAATTCCATTAATTGGCCGTCAACTAATTGGACATTAATACCAATTTCAGCCCAAGCTTGCATGTAGTACTCAGCTAATGGTTGAGCTGTTTCGCCACCAGTCATGGAAGCAAATCCTAATGTAAATGGTTCACCATTTTTATCTTCGATAAAGCCATCACCGTCTGCATCTGTATAACCTGCATCCGCTAAGATTTGTTTAGCTTTTTCTGGGTCATAGTTGTATCCTTCAATTTCATCATTGAAGTAAGCTGTAAAGTTAGGTGTTACTGGTGAAGTTGCTCTCCAACGTAAACCATGGTAGAATCTTTCACCAATTGCATCGTTATCAATCGCATAAGCCATTGCTTGACGAATTGCTTTATCTGCTACTACGACAGAATCATCAGGGACTACTTCATCGTTTTCAAATGTTCCTAATTTAAAGCCAATATAAGTATAACTATTACCAATTGTTCCTAAAACTTGGAAGTTTTCAGCATCTTTATAAGTTTCATATTGGTCAGCAGGTAACTCAGCAATATCATAGTTACCTGCTTGCATTTCAGCGACTGAAGTTGATGAGTTAACCACTTCAACTTGAACTCCGTCTAATTTTGGACGGCCTTTCCAGTAATATTCATTCGCTTCTAAAGTAACAGCTTCACCTGGAATGATCGATGTAACTTTAAATGGACCATATCCTACTGGTTTTTGGCGTACTGGCTCTGAATCTAACATATCTTTCACTTCGATACCTTCGAAGACATGTTTTGGTTGAATGTAGCTTGAAATCCCACCACCTGCTTGAAGCATTGAATTAGGGAAGTTTTCATAAGTAACTTTTAAGGTGTGATCATCTACGCGTTCTAAACCACTGATTTCTTCTGACTTACCTTCATGGTAATCTTTCATACCTACGACATTTTCAAAATCTTCACCATAACGAATACCTTGATAGTCTGGGTGACCGACTACATAATAAGGGAAGATAACATCATCAATCGTTAAATCTTCACCATCATCCCATTTTTGTCCTTCAGGAATGGTAATCGTTACTTGTTTATTTTCAACATCAAAATCAATTTTAGCAAAACCAGAATCATCAATGGTAAAGTTTTCATCATAACCATATAATCCTTCATCGAAGAATCCGATAATAGACCCATCTGGTGCGCCATCATAAAACATTGAGTTTAATACACCGGCGAAAGGAGATTCAGAAACTAAAGCATAACGTAAAACGCCACCTTCAATTGACTCCTCATTATTTTCAAAAGTCGTATTCAATTGTACATTCGTTTGAGCAGAAACAAACGGTACCATTGAATTAGCTGCGATTGAACTAATTGCTAAAGCAGAAGCTCCTACAGCAAAAGTTTTTGTTAAAGATTTTTTCATACTATCCCTCCAAAATAAGTAAAATAATCTTACAAGTTTCATGATAGCGTAAGTTTATGATAAAATCAAGAAATTCAATTAGAGGTTTCCAACCATTTTAATAGTATTATTATTTTTAATAGTACCCTTTTTCAAAAAATTGCTCAATACACTTAGAAAGTAAGAAAATAACTCATAAAAAATAGAGGACTCTTACGAGTCCCCTGTTGGAGGCAACATTATGTTAATATGGTGCGTCTGCTGTAAGAGCTACGTCAACCCAAGTTAAATCTGATCCGACTTTGATATCGTAGTTTTTAACACGGTTGTTAACCCCTACCACACTATATCTGAATAATGTTGGGATCACTGGTAATTCTTCCATGAAGTAAGCTTGCCAATCATTGAAAGCTTGTTTACGGAATTCATCATCAAATGAATCATCAGAGTTGATAGCTGCTAATAACTTATCATTCTCTTCCGTAGCCCAACGAGTGTAGTTAAATGATGCAGTACGTCCGTATAATCCAGTTGGGTTTGGATCACCACCGGTTCCCCATGCACCTTGGTAAACTTGAATTTTTGGATCATCTGCTTTAAGAGCATCGTAGAATGAATTAAATTCCATTAATTGGCCGTCAACTAATTGAACATCGATACCCACTTCTGCCCAAGCTTGCATGTAGTATTCTGCTAATGGTTGTGCGGTTTCGCCACCAGACATTGAAGCAAATCCTAAAGTGAATGGTTCACCATTTTTATCTTCAATGAAGCCATCACCATCTGCATCAGTATAACCTGCATCAGCTAAGATTTGTTTTGCTTTTTCTGGGTCATAAGTATATCCAGGTAATTCAGCATTATAGTAATCTTTAAAGTTTGGTGTAATTGGCGCATTTGCTCTCCAACGTAAACCTTGGTAGAATCTTTCGCCGATAGCATCGTTATCAACTGCATAGGCCATTGCTTGACGAATGGCTTTATCTGCTGCTACTAATGATTCATCAGGAACGTTTTCGCCATCTTCTAATTTTCCTAACTTAAATCCAATATAAGTATAGGCATTTTGTACATCACCTAAGACAGTGAAGTTTTCAGAATCTTTGTAAGAGTCGTAAGAGTCAGCTGGTAAAGAGGCAATATCGTAATTACCTGCTTGCATTTCAGCAATTGCTGTTGATTGGTTAACCACTTCTAATTGAACACCATCAATTTTTGTGCGACCTCTCCAATAATATTCGTTCGCTTCATAGGTAACGGCTTCACCTGGTGTAATAGAGGTTACTCGGAAAGGACCGAAACCAACTGGTTTAGTACGTACTGGTTCTGAGTCTAGTAATTCACCAACCGGAATGTCTTTAAAGACATGTTCTGGTTGAATATAAGATGATATCCCACCACCCGCTTGTAACATTGAGTTAGGGAATTGGTTATAAGTTACTTTTAATGTGTAATCATCCACACGTTCCAAACCGCTAATTTCTTCAGCTGAACCTTCGTGATACTCTTTCATTCCCACAACGTTTTCAAAATCTTCGCCATAACGAATACCTTGATAGTCTGGGTGACCTACTACATAATATGGCCAAATAACATCATCGATTGTTAAGTCTTCACCATCGTCCCATTTTTGACCTTCTGGAATAGTGATGGTAACTTGTTTGTTCTCTACGTCAAAATCAACTTTAGCAAAGCCTGAATCATCGATGGTAAAGTTTTCATCATAACCATACAATCCTTCGTTAAAAAAGCCAATAATCGTTGCGTCTGGGTTACCTTCATATAGCATGTTATTTAACACACCTGAAAATGGATCCCCTACTAATGCATAACGTAAAGTACCACCTTCAATTTCTTCAGCATCATTTTTTATGGCTGTTTCTAATTCAACATTCGATTGTGCAGAAACAAGGGTAAGTGAAGAATTAGCAACAACAGAGCCAAGTGTTAATGCCGATAATGTTAAACCGGCAAGTTTTCTTAAAGAATTTCTCATAATGTTCCCTCCAAAAAATTTATAAATAAAACTTTATACTGTTATATTAACCGATGCAAACGATAAAAGCAAGAAAAAAGTTAAAAATAAATTAAAAAAATGTGAAAATACGTATTTTCAACGTCTTTTTATTAATGAAAGCTTATTAAATCGATACTTTTCTAATTTTCTCATTATTTCATTTTATTAATGATACTTTTAATCTAGTTCTCATTATACTTATCATAATTAATTTTTTTAAAAAAAGCTGGATAAAATTTAAATGAACACCCTTGTTAAATAAACAAGAAGCATTCATTAAATTTTACCCAGTCTCAACTTGCCTTATACCATCGTTGATTGGCACAGAACAATCATTTATTTAAATTGGTGTGATTCCCACTAAAATCCAATGGAGAATTGAATTTAAAGCGTAATTCTAAAATTTTTGCTGCTATGCTTCGCTCCATCAATATTCCACTAGCTAAAACTAATATTGGGAGTGGAACAAAAGTAGTGTCTGCCCACCCATCGCAAAATGGAGTTGGCCGCAAACAAGTCATTAAGACGAAATTTGATGCCACTTAAGCAATGTGTTATTAATTAACGAACCCTAACTTGTCTGAATTTATCAAGTTGATGCCTAACCTCTTTTTAAAGAATCTTATTTTATTGAAACTTCATTGACTCTTAGTCAGGTTGTTGGGTTAACAATACGGGTCCATCCGCTGTAATGACTAAAGAATGTTCATATTGCGCACAATAACCACCATCGCGCGTACGGGCTGTCCATCCATTATTATCCATTTTCATTTTCCAAGTACCGGTCGTAATCATCGGTTCAATGGTAATGGTCATCCCCTCTTTTAGTCGAAGACCTTTTCCAGGTAAGCCATAGTGTGGAACTTGTGGATCTTCATGAATCGTTGGACCAATACCATGTCCAATAAAATCACGCACGACCCCAAAACCTTCTCCTTCCGCATACGATTGAATAGCATGCCCGATATCTCCAATGCGATTACCAACTTTAGCTTCAGCAATCCCACGATACATTGCTTCTTTCGTCACTTCCATTAAGCGTTGATGCTCGTCACTAATTTCTCCTACAGCATAACACCAACAACTATCTGAAATAGCACCATCCAAATCGACACAGAAGTCTACTTTAACAATGTCGCCTGATTTTAATTTATAATTTGAAGGGAAGCCATGACAAATTTCATCATTTACACTTGTACAAGTTGCGAATTCGTACCCTTCATAACCAATTTGAGCTGCTACTGCGCCGGCTCCTTCAATTTTTGCTTGAACAAACTTATCTATTTCAGCCGTCGTTACACCTGGTTTAATGAAATCTCTTAGTGCAACATGAATGGAAGCTAGTAACTCTCCAGATTTTTTCATTGCTTCAATTTCACGTTCTGATTTTAATGTAATCATTTATGTTTATTTCTCCTTCTTCCATGTCATTCTTATATGACACGCTTCTTTATCCAATGTTTTATTATATATGATTTGATCCGTTTGTACAAATTCATTTGGTTTTGATTGGTAATTTAACAATTTCGGCTCATGTCCCGATAAGACTTCATTGCCAAATTTAACCTCTACAACGGTTAATTCATGACCTGATGCTGATAAACGCTCTCTTATTGCATTATAAGCCCATCGCAAGTAGACTAAGTTATTAACATGTTGATTGCCATCAATATCACTTGGTAGAATTTCCAAGTCCTTTTCACTTACTTTTTGCGCATTTTCAGGTACTTTTAATCGGCTAAAATTCACTTTAATTTCGGCGTTTAAATCTAACAATTCAGGTAATGTTTCATAATTCAGTCTCACCATCTTACGTGAAATAAAATCAATCGCTGCAAATTGAAAAAATAAAGTCATTAATTCTATATCGTCAGCTTCCACCACAAATTGACGTGTGATGAAAAAACGATTTGCCTCTATCACATGGGTACTTATTTTAATTTCTTGATTAATCTCTGGCCATTGATGAATCACCATCCGATTTTGGGTAATAACCCATGTTTGCTGATCATTAATGATATACTCATCCGCATTTAGTGTCTGTTTGACTGCTTGATCATGAGCATCCGATGTCGTTAACACTAGCTTTAATACTTTGGTCAAATCCGCTTGTTTTGAGCCAGGATACAAGGCTGCTTGTTCTGATAGTAGATACGTGTTGCTATAGGGTTTGGTATATTGCTTAAGACTCATGTTTTTTCACCTCGATACAAGTATTATAACGCTCTTTCAATAATTTTGACAAATTTGTTTAAAATTATTTATTAAATGATACTGGCAATATAAAAAGCCGAGAAATAAATCTCGGCTTGCAATCTTATTTAAATGATTAAATATGGATTGGGTGACCTAAAGCTAATTCAGCTGCATCCATAACAGTTTCTGCTAATGATGGATGTGAGTGAATGGTTAATGCTAAATCTTCGGCATTTAATCCACCTTCAACCGCAAGTGTTAATTCAGCGATTAAATCAGAAGCGTTAGCCCCTGCTACTTGTGCGCCAACTAAAACATTATCTTCTTTAGTTGTTACTAAACGAACAAATCCGCTAGTTGCGTTTAGTGATAACGCACGTCCATTACCTGCTAATGGGAATTTAGAAGCTTTCACGTCTAAACCAGCTTCTTTAGCTTGTTCCACTGTATAACCCACTGAAGCTAATTCTGGATCAGTGAAACATACTGCTGGCATAGCAACGTAATCAACGGCACTTGGTTGTCCACTGATAGCTTCCGCCGCTACTTTTGCTTCGTAAGAAGCTTTATGCGCTAAAGCAGCACCAGGAACAGCGTCTCCAATTGCAAAGATATTATCTTTATTGGTACGTCCTTGTTTATCAACGTTAATTAAACCACGTTCACCAATCACAACACCAGCAACTTCTAAACCACAGTTATCAGTGTTTGGACGACGTCCTACAGTTACTAAACAGTAGTCAGCTTCCACTTTATGTTGTTTACCGCCCACTTCATAAGTAACCGTTACACGATCGCCATTAATTTCAGAGTTTAAAGCCATTGCGTTGGTAATAACGTCAACACCTTTTTTCTTGAACTCTGATTCAACTAATTGTACCATGTCTTTTTCAAATGTCGGAATAATTTGGTTTGATCCTTCTAAAATAGTAATTTTCGTACCAAAGTTTGCAAAGGCACCTGCTAATTCAGAACCGATGTATCCACCGCCGATAACCACCATTTCTTTAGGAATTTCAGTTAATGCTAACGCACCTGTTGAATCAATCACACGTTCACTGAATTTAAATCCTTTGATTTCGATTGGCCGGCTACCTGTTGCAACAATCGCATTTTTGAATGAATATGTTTGTGCGGAATCGCCATTGATAACACGTAAAGTATGATCATCAACAAAGAAAGCTTCTCCTTCAATGATTTCAACTTTATTTTTCTTAAGTAACATACGGATACCGCCAGTTAATTTACCAACAACTTCTTTATCTTTCCATTCTTGAGTACGTTTGAAATCAACGGTAATATCTTTCGCCATTACACCAAAGAAATCTCCGTGTAAAGCATTATGATAAGTATGTCCGGCACTGATTAATGCTTTTGAAGGAATACATCCTACGTTTAAACAAGTACCACCAATGTAATCTTTTTCAATGATGGCTACTTTTTGTCCTAATTGAGAAGCACGAATGGCAGCAACATATCCACCAGGGCCAGAACCAATTACGACTGTTTCTAATTCAATTTCGAAATCTCCAACTACCATAATTTACACCTTAACCTTCCATTAATAATAATTCTGGGTTAGCAATTAAGCGTTTGAACTCATTCATTGCTTTTTGAGCAGTTGCACCATCGATAATACGGTGGTCATAGCTTAATGATAATTTTAACATACGGCCTACAGCTAATTCACCTTCAGCATTAACGATTGGTTCTTGAACGATACCACCAAATCCTAAAATAGCTACTTCAGGATAGTTGATAATTGGTGTAAACCATTTACCACCTGCTGAACCTAAGTTAGAAATAGTGATTGAGCCACCGTTCATTTCATCAGCAGTTAATTTACCTTCATGAGCTTTTCCAGCTAAATCAGTAATAGAATCCGCAATATCAAACATTGACTTAGTATTAGCGTCTTTAATAACTGGCACGTATAGACCACGATCTGTATCGGTTGCAATACCAATATTATAGTAGTTTTTGTATACAACTTCATTCGTTGCGTCATCAATTGAAGCATTTAATGCTGGATATTTCTTAACAACTGCTACTAATGCTTTAACAGCATAAGGTAAGAATGTTAATTTAGTATCGCGTTCAGCTGCCACTGTTTTAAATTTCTTACGGTGATCCCATAATGCAGATACTTCCACTTCATCAAAGTGAGTAACATGTGGCGCAGTATGTTTAGACGTTACCATTGCTTTAGCAATTGCTTTACGCATTGGTGTCATTGGTTCACGAGTTTCTAGATCTGATAAATTAGATGTATAAGGTTTAGCTGGTGCTGCTTGTTGTGCAGGAGCGGCAGTACTTTGAGCCGGTGCTGATGGTGTAGAAGCAACTTGAGCTGTTGGTGTTGCCACTGCTGCTGAACCATCAAAGTTTTCAACGTCTGCTTTTGTTACACGACCATTGGCACCTGTACCAGGCACTAATGAGATGTCAATTCCTTTGTCACGTGCTAATTTACGAACAGAAGGCATTGCTAATACACGACGATTAGGATCTGCTGCTGCAACTGGAGCACTTGCAGTTGTTGAAGTTGGTGCTGATGCAGTCGCTTGAGTTACTGCTGGTGTTGCTGTTGATGCTTCTGGGACATGTCCTTCAGCTGCGATTTCAACTAGTACATCACCTACAACTGCTACTGTTCCTTCAGGAACCACAATCTTAGTAATGGTACCAGATACTGGTGATGGGATTGATTCAACAGACTTATCGTTTTGGATTTCAACTAAAACATCGTCTTCATTGATATGGTCGCCTTCTTTTACTGGCCAAGATGCTACTTCACCTTCGACGATTCCTTCACCTAATTCAGGTAATTTGAATTGGAAAATGCCTGCTGCTGGTGCTTGCGTATCTGCAACTGTTACTTCAGCCGCTGCTGGTGCTTGCGTATCTGCAACTGTTACTTCAGCCGCTGCTGGTGCTGCTGGGGAAGTTGCTGGTGCTTTATCTTCGTGACCTGGCGCATCGATTTCAACTAATACATCCCCTACAACTGCTACTGTTCCTTCAGGAACATGAATTTTTAAGATTTTTCCAGATACTGGAGAAGGAATAGATTCAACCGATTTGTCGTTTTGGATTTCAACCAAAACGTCATCTTCTTTAATCTCGTCGCCTTCTTTTACTGGCCAAGATGCTACTTCACCTTCGACAATACCTTCGCCAAGTTCAGGTAATTTGAATAAAAATGCCATGATTTTTGTCTCCTTTTAATTTTCATAATGAGATTGACCAAAGAGGTAAAACGTGTTTACCTCTAGTCAATCGCTTCGTATAATGTCTATTAGAATTCGTAAGTTTTACGTACTTGTTCTTCAATATCTGTTGCATTTGGTAACCAATCTTTTTCAGCTTGACCAAATGGGAAGATAGTATCAGGAGCTGCAACAAATCCGATTGGTGCTTCTAAGTCTAAGATTGCACGTTCAGAAATTTCAGCAATAACACGTGCACCTACACCCGCTTGACGTTGTGCTTCTTGAACGACAACTACGCGATTAGTTTTTTGAACTGTTGCTAAAATAGCTTCTAAATCTAATGGCGAAACGGTACGTAAATCCATTACTTCAACTGAAATACCATCTTTTTCTAAGTTTTCAGCTGCTTTCAATGCCTCACGAACCATCGCTCCATAAGTGATAACAGAAACATCTGTACCTTCTTTAACGATATTCGCTTTACCTAAAGGAATTGTATATTCTTTTTCAGGCACTTCTTCACGGAATGAACGGTATAATTTCATATGCTCTAAGAAGAACACTGGGTCATTATCACGAATTGCAGAGATTAATAAACCTTTTGCATCATATGGATTTGAAGGGATTACTACTTTAATTCCAGGTGATTGTGCTAATAAACCTTCTAAGTTATCCGCGTGCATTTCTGGAGTATGTACCCCACCACCAAATGGTGCACGGAAAGTAATAGGCATTTGACGTGAATTACCTAAACGGTAACGTGTACGAGCCGCTTGACCTACAACAGAGTCCATTACTTCAAAAACGAATCCAAAGAATTGAATCTCTGGAATTGGACGGAAACCAGTTAATGCTAAACCAACCGCTAAACCACCAATACCTGATTCTGCTAAAGGAGTATTAAATACGCGGTCCTCACCGAATTCGTCTTGTAAACCTTCAGTGGCACGGAAAACCCCACCGTTTTTACCAACGTCTTCACCGAAAATTAATGTACGGTCATCGTTACGCAATTCTGTCGCTAATGCTTGAGTAATTGCTTGGATCATAGTTAATTGAGCCATTATTTATTCTCCTTTGCTTCGAATTTTGCGATTTGTTCTTGTAAGAACACGTCTGGAGTTTCAAACATATTTTTTAAGAAGTCTGAAACTTTTTGTTTTGGTTCTTGATCAGCTAATTTAATAGCTTCTTTAATTTCTTCTCGTGTACGTTCAATTACTTCGTCTTCTTTTTCTTTAGACCATAAACCTTTGTTTTCTAAGTATTTACGGAAACGAATTAATGGATCTTTTGCTTGCCATTCATCTTGAACACCTTCTGGTTGATAACGAGTTGGATCGTCTCCAGACAATGTATGTGGTCCGAAACGATAACAAATTGTTTCAATTAAAACGGGTCCGTTACCTGCTAAAGCATATTCACGAGCAGCTTTAGTTACGGCGTAAACAGCTAAAATATCCATACCGTCCACTACGATACCAGGAATACCTGCAGCAACTGCTTTTTGAGCTAATGTAGGCGCAGCTGTTTGTAATGAACGTGGTGTTGAAATAGCCCAACCATTATTTTGGATGAAGAAAATAGCAGGAACTTTATAAGAACCAGCGAAGTTAATTCCTTCATAGAAGTCACCTTGTGATGAACCACCGTCACCTGTCCAAGTTGCAACAACGGCATTTTTACCGTCACGTTTTAATCCAAATCCAACACCCATTGCTTGAATATATTGAGCACCAATGATAATTTGTGGTGGATAAGCATTTAAATCTTTATCAAAAGTAGAACCTGCAACGTGTCCACGAGACCATAAAAAGGCTTTATGTAATGGTAAACCATGTTTAATTAATTGAGGAACATCACGGTAACCTGGCATGATATAATCTTCACGTTCTAACGCATTGATAGATCCTAATTGAGATGCTTCTTGTCCTGCTGTTGGTGCATAGAAACCTAAGCGACCTTGGCGGTTTAATGCTGTTGAACGTTCATGTAAAATACGTGACCAAACCATATCCTCCATCAATTTAACTAATTCATCATCAGATAATTCAGGTAATAAATGTTCGTTTACTACGTTACCTTCTTCATCGATGATTTGTACAGTGCTAAAATCGAAGTTATTTGGATCTAATAACTTTTCGAATGAAACAGTAGTGTTCTTATTTGCCATACTTGTACACTTTCCTTCCTTTTTTTAATGCGAAATAAAACAGCCCGAATTTCTGTTATTATCTCTATTTCCATAATTTAATGTAACACTAACGCTTCGTAAATGCAAGTATAATATAGCTTACATCATTGTTATAATAGGCTTTCAATCGACTTTGTGATATGAACCACATATTAATTCTTTTAATTATATGTTAAATAAAAACTCTTACTTTTTCATAAATAAAGCATTGGCTTTTGTTTACTCTGTTATAAAACAAATTTTAAACTGTTATATTTTTCATAGATTTCATAAATTTTCAAAGAAGATTTTGTGAAACATAATTAAAATTCAATATAATTTGTGAAGAAATGTTTTTACTATTGTAATTAACAAAAAAGAAGTGAGCTAGAAGAAGAAAATCATATGATTTTCCCTACGACTGCTCACTTCCTACTAGTTGCGTTGCGATTAATAGTTAATTTTATGTTTATTCATTTATCCAGTGACTGTCAAGACAACATCCGCAATCCTATTTCTGTCGCTTACGTCTAGTTCATTTCGTTACCTACTCTTGCTCTTCTTCGGTTTTTTTGACAATTAAACCTAGTCCGACTAGTACCGATAAAGCAGCTGCAGTGAAAATGGATGTGTTTACTTTTTCACCAGTATTTGGTAAAACAGCTGCATATTCCACTTTATCTACTGGTTTAGTTTTAGCATCCGTTTCCTTTTCTTTAGAAGGTGTTTCTTCTTCTTGACCTGGTCCTTCTTCTTGG
>NZ_BCQX01000035.1 GCF_001552295.1 Globicatella sanguinis NBRC 15551
CGAAAATTATTTAATTTTCTACTTCTTGCCTACTCCCATGATAACTCGACAGAAACTCATTTTGATTTTTTGAACAAGAGGAAGGAGCGTTTTGTGACTCAAGTTTTAGCAAAATATGGATGGGATGATCAAAAAGTCAAAGGATTTCGAGTAGCGCTCTTAGATTGGTATGATCAAAACAAACGTGATTTACCATGGAGACGCACTCGTAATCCTTATTATATTTGGATTAGTGAAATTATGTTACAGCAGACACAAGTAGCAACTGTTATTCCTTATTTTGACCGATTTATTAAGGCATTACCAACAATTGAGGCCCTCGCTAATGTTGAGGAGCAGGAATTATTGTTATTATGGCAAGGTCTAGGGTATTATTCGCGTGCACGTAATTTAAAAGTGGCTGCCCAACAAATAATGGAACATCATCAAGGTCAGATGCCACAAACGATGCCGGAATTATTAAATTTAAAAGGAATAGGCCCCTATACTGCAGCAGCGATTGGGAGTATGGCGTTCGACTTAGTAGAGCCGGCAATTGATGGTAATCTATTAAGAGTGACCGCCCGCATGTTTGAATTGGATGCTGATATTTCCAAACCAAGTTCAAGAAAGATTTTTGCGGAAATTTTATATGAACTAATTGATCCAGAGCGACCTGGAGATTTTAATCAAGCGATGATGGATTTAGGGGCAACGGTGATGACACCGACCAATTATTATCCAGAGGACAGTCCCATCAAGGATTATGATCAATCATTTATTAACGAAACAGCTGCGCTCTATCCGGTTAAGAAAAAGAAAATCAAAAATACCAAACATCAAATGTTGGCGTATCGTATTCAAGACCTAAAAGGCTCAGTGTTATATCGTCAACATAGAGCTGATGAACTCTTAACAGGGTTATGGCATTATCCAATTTTTGAGTATGATATTGTCTTAGAAAGTGCGACTGAAGATGAATTATTAACGCCCTTAGAGGATTATTTTGAACAAATAGGATTAGGCTCCCTCAAGTTAAAGCTGATGATGAAACCGGGTCAAATGATCGAGGCTTTACCGAAAGTGAAGCATATATTCTCACATCGGACCTGGAACTTACAAGTGGTGCCGGTTAAATTAGAAGGTGATTTACATGATTTAGTGGCCGGTAGTCAAGGACTCACCACGACGGCTAGCGATCAAGAGCATCCTATTTCGACTTTACAGCAGAAACTGCAAGCAAGATGGGAAGGAGTGAATCGATGAAACAACTATTACAATATTTTAAGGGCTATCAAAAAGAAAGTATTTTAGGTCCTGTATTTAAACTATGTGAAGCATTATTAGAATTAACCGTCCCGATGATTGTCGCTCGCGTCATTGATGAGGCGATTCCTTCAAGAGAGACCTCGCAAGTATTAAGATACATATTCTTAATGATTGTAGTGGGCTTAGTCGGGTTTATTTTAGCTATCACCGCTCAATACTATTCGGCTAAAGCGGCGGTTGGATTTACTCGCCAACTTAACAATGATCTTTTTAAGAAAATTATGGCCTTACCTCAAGCAGAAGTGGATAAAAATTCACCAGCAAGTTTAGTTAACCGCATGACTTCCGATACTTTCCAAATGCAAACGGGCGTCAATATCTTTTTTAGACTATTTTTACGCTCTCCATTTATTGTTATAGGTTCATTAGTCATGGCGATGCAAATTGAAAGCCGTGTAGCCTTAATTTTTACTACCATGATTATCTTATTATTTGTGGTGGTCGGAGGCATCTTAAAATTAACGAGCCCGATGTTTACCAATGTGAGAAAACGTCTGGATCATCTAGTACAATTAACCCGACAACAAGTAAAAGGGATGCGTGTCATTCGTGCATTTAGACAAGAAGCAAGAGAAATTGAAGAATTTAAGAGTACTAACCAACACTTAAATCTTGAACAATTAAAAGCGGCGAATTGGAGTGTTCTAACCAATCCTTTGACCTATGTGATTGTCAATATTTGCTTGGTACTGATTATTTGGCAAGGCAGTCAGTGGGTAAATGTCGGTAGTTTAACGCAAGGTGGCTTAGTGGCACTCGTTAATTATCTATTACAAATATTAGTGGAACTAATTAAATTAACCATGGTTATTAGTACTATGAATAAAGCGATGACCAGTGCTAAACGAGTCGTGGAGGTCTTTAATTTAGAAGATGAAGCCTCAACTTTTGAGCAAAATGCTGTTACCAATTCGCAGTCATTGTACGAATTTAATCAAGTGCAATTTTATTATCCCAATACCCAAGCGCCAGCTTTAGACCAGTTAAATTTTACAATCACTAAAGGCGACTTTTTTGGCATTATTGGAAGTACCGGTTCAGGAAAATCAACCTTAATTGAATTATTGACTAAAAATTACGACCCAACCGCTGGCCAAATTAGCGTCAATTCACAGTTATTAAATACGGATACTCGCAGTGGATTACGGGAATCGATTGCTTTAGTTCCTCAATTGGCGACATTATTTAAGGGCACCGTACGCAGTAATTTATTATTAGCTAATCCGGATGCAAGCGATGAAGCGATGTGGCAGGCGTTAAAAGTTGCTCAGGCAGATGGCTTTATTAAAGAGAAAAATGGTCTCGATACAAAAGTAGAAGCCTTCGGACGTAATTTTTCCGGTGGTCAACGTCAACGTCTGACATTAGCACGGGCTTTAGTTAAAGAAGCAGAAATCTATATTTTTGATGATTCAACTTCTGCCTTAGATTATTTAACAGAAGCTAGTTTCCAAAAAGCACTAAAACGACATTTTGCTGATAAGACGATTATTATGATTTCACAACGGACTCATAGTGTTTTAACAGCCAATCAAATTTTAGTGTTGAATGAGGGGAAACAAATTGGACTCGGAACGCATGCTCAATTATTGGAGGACTGTCCGATTTATCGAGAAATTGATCAATCGCAAAAAGTAGCGGAGGTGAAGGAAGATGAATAAAAATAATACTTCAACCTTTAAACGATTACTCGGCTTATTTACAGTCTATCGTTGGCAATTAATGATGGTGTTGTTAATGACCGTCTTACAAGTAGCTTTTTCAATTTTAATCCCGATATTATTAGGACGGGCAGTTAATATGATTGTTGGTCCAGGACAGGTACAAATTGAACCATTAAAAGTCATATTATTCCAAATGGCCCTCGTAATTATTGGTAATACCATCATCCAGTGGCTAGCGCCTTTATTGTACAATCGACTCGTTTATACCACGACAACAGCACTAAGACAACAAGTATTAGAAAAATTGCACCATCTCCCATTAGCTTATGTGGATCGATTATCAACAGGAGATTTAGTGAGTCGTGTCGTAACCGATGTCGAACAATTGAGTGATGGAATTTTAATGGTCTTTAATCAGTTTTTTGTCGGCGTGCTAACGATTGTGGTCACCATTATTACCATGGGTAGTCTTGATTGGCGGATGATGTTAATGGTCGTTGCCTTAACGCCATTGTCATTGATTTTAGCGCGAATTATTGCGGGGAAAAGTTATCGTCTGTTCAGAAAGCAAACGGAATCTCGTGGTGAGCAAACACAGATGATTGAAGAGAGCATTCAACAAATTGAGATTTTACGTGTGTTTAATGCACAACCGGCAACCAATGAACGATTTAAACAAATCAATCAACAATATGCCGATCACTCACAATCAGCGATTTTCTATTCATCGATTACCAATCCGGCGACACGCTTTATCAATGCGACGATCTATGCATTGTTAACCTTTGTAGGTGCCACGCGTATTATTAAAGGCAATTTCACCGTCGGTGAGTTAACGACCTTTTTAAATTATGTTAATCAATACACTAAACCGTTTAACGATATTTCGAGTGTCTTAGCTGAAATTCAAGGTGCTTTTGCTTGTGCTGAACGCTTATTTGAAATTTTAGATCAGCCGAGTGAAGTAGAAACGGGCACTCAACAATTAAATGCCGATTCAGTGGAAGGGCGTGTTGACTTTCAACAAGTCGATTTTAGTTATGTGCCAGACCGTCCGTTAATTGAGGATTTGAATTTAGCAGTAAAAGCTGGCCAAAGAGTGGCCATCGTCGGACCAACCGGAGCCGGTAAATCGACCTTGATTAATTTATTAATGCGATTTTACGACGTGAATCAAGGACACATTTTATTAGATGGAACGCCTATCATGGAGTATACTCGTCAATCTTATCGTGAAAACTTTGGGATGGTGTTACAAGAAACTTGGCTTAAATCGGCCACCGTTCATGAAAATATCGCCTTTGGTTATCCTAATGCCACGCGTGAGTTAGTAGTAGAAGCTGCAAAAGCAGCCCATGCGGATCATTTTATTCAACAATTACCACAGGGGTATGACACCTACTTGGATAATGGTGGCGATGCTTTATCAATCGGACAACAACAATTATTATCGATTGCTCGCTTATTTGTTAGAGTTCCGCAATTGTTAATCCTGGATGAAGCGACATCGTCAATTGATACGCGAACGGAAATTCTTATTCAAAGTGCCTTTGAACAATTAATGCAAGGACGTACTAGCTTTATCATTGCCCACCGATTATCAACCATTCAAACAGCGGACTTAATCTTAGTGATGCAAAATGGCCAAATAGTGGAACAAGGTAATCATCAAAGTTTGATGAAGCAACAAGGATTATACTATGAAATGCAACAAACAAGAAATGTGGAAGAAGCATAACATAAATAGATTCAAAGCAAAACGCTTGGTAAGACTAGTTAATTTGAGACGGTTGTCTTTAGGGACATAACCTCAACATATTCTAAACAAAACTCCCCCAATGAAATGAAAGTTTCACTGGGAGAGTTTTTTGTTATTCGTCTAAAGTATATTGGCCTGCTTGTTTAGCAATATTCAAGGCTCTTAATTGTGGTGTTTTCTTAAATTGATTAATCTCCACTTTTTTCAATATCTTCGCTAATAATTTGATAGCAGGAACAATAAAGTCACCTTTATTTAACATCACACATTCACTACGCGCTCCTTCCACCACGTCAGTCAATTCTGCACGCGCTGGAATACCATTATCAACGAGGTTAGCGAGTACTTCGGTTGCCCACACTACTGGAACCGAAGCAGCTTCACAAATCCACATGATTTCTTGTTGTAATTCTGCTAAGCGAACGTATCCTGCTTCAACAGCCAAATCGCCACGGGCAATCATGATCGCTGTAGGGTTTTTACTGGCAGCGGTCATAATAATTTCAACAATATTTTCAACGGCTTGGCTGTTTTCAATTTTAACCATTAATTGCATTTGATTCGCTTTATCGCCAAGTAGTTCTTTTAATTTAGCTTGAATGTCATCAACATCTTTTTTACTGCGAATAAAAGAAAGATTGATTATATCAGCCCATTTTGCTGCAAAAGCTATATCTTGTTCATCTTTTTGATCGATAATATCGATATTTAACAAAGTGTCTGGGAAGTTAATGCCTTTTTGAGCTTTAATACGACCAGAACCCCCTTTTACTTGATCGATTTTTAAGACAGCCCCATGTTCTTGAACTTCAATGACATGAGCTCTAAAAGCTCCGTCATCAAAAAATACCCGATCGCCCTCTTTTATCTGTTTGTAAACACAAGGGAAGGGACAACCTAAATAAACGACATAGTCTGAATTAGCTTCAATATGTTTAATATCAGAAAGTAACTTAACATGGTCTCCTACTTTGACTTTATTCTTTTTAAAATAAGAAAATACCCAATCGACCCTTAATTTCGGACCCGCAATATCCATTTGAATCTTGACTGTTTTATTGAGCTTTTTGCAGCGGTCTCGAACTAATTCAATCATTTGTTGCCAGATTTCTGGGTTATCATGAGAACAGTTAATGCGTGCCACATTCATCCCAGCCCGTAGCATTTCATCGATTAGCTTAACATCAGTGGCCGCTTCAGTCGGTAAAGTAACCATAATGCGGGTTCGATAGTCTTCCGGGGAAGGTCCGAAAATTTTGTCGGCTTGTTGATCGAGTAGCTGGATACCTTGATTGAATTGCTCGACTGTTGGATAGTCATGACTGGTCTCATGGCCAGATAAATTGGCTAGATTAGCTCTTAAAGCTTGCAGCGTCACAATCGTTTTAGCTTCCGAACGACCAATCGACGATAAACCTAAGGGGATTAATTTTTGTTGTAAAGGCCTTAAATCTTTTTGGCGTAAAGCAAGATAGGCGGCTAAGTTTTTAGCAGGTTCGATAAATTCTTGACGTTCAATTTTATCTTGCCAACGGTCATAAAAATGTCGGCCATTCGTTAAAACATATTGATATAAACTGTCTACATCGTGATAAATCTGTTGTAGCATTTCTCTTGAATTTTTTACCATAATATCCTCCCTCTTTTCTTATTGATTAATGTAATAATTTATTCATCTTTGTCTCACTCTAATCATATCAGAATGTGTCAATAATAACCATAGTAAGCACTTACAATATTTAGGTTATATGATGAGTCGAGATGAGGGATTGTCTCAAAGTTAGGGGCCGGCCGACAATCAGAGCTTAGTTAATCTAAAAGGGGTAGAGGCTGGGTGTAATTTTTAAATTTTGTTAAGTCATACCTATTTCATGAACAGCGCTGTGGTTTAGTGGCCTCAAACTTCGTCTTAAACAGGTGTTTGAAACAAATTCCCCTTAAATAATTACCAGTAAATGAATTTTTATATTTGACAGAAGTAAAATAATATAGTTTAATTATACCCATAGGGGTATTATAAATTAAGAACCAGATTAAAAGGAGGAAACTTATGTGGTTTTTTGGATCCAGAGTAGAAGCAATTAAAGCTGATGAAATTAACAATCAGCTATTAAAAAAGTATCAATTATTGGATGTGCGAACACCAGCAGAATTTAAAAGCGGGCATATAAGCGGTGCAGTCAATCATCCCTTAGAACAAATACAATTCTTTCAAGGCAGTAAAGATAAGCCTATTTTAGTCATTTGCCAAAGTGGTATGAGAAGTCGTCAAGCAGCCAAAGCTTTAGTGAAAAAAGGCTATCAAGTGAAAAATGTTAGTGGCGGAATGAATGCCTGGCATGGGCCAGTCAAAGGAGGATAATAAATGAAAAAGATTTTAATTGTTGGTGGTGTTGCTGGTGGAATGTCAGCCGCAACTCGATTACGTCGATTAATGGAAGATGCAGAAATAATTGTCTTTGATAAGGGACCTTATGTATCGTTTGCCAATTGTGGATTACCCTACCACGTATCTGGCGAAATTGCTGAACGTCAAAAATTAATCGTTCAATCACCGGAAGCTTTACGCGCCCGCTTTGATTTAGATGTTAGACCGAATACCGAAGTGCTATCAATTGATCCGCAAACAAAAACGGTGACGGTTCAAAATGAAGGGCAAAAATCAACTGAACCATATGATGTACTAATCTTATCACCAGGAGCTAAGCCATTTGTGCCACCGATAATCGGATTGGAAGCAACCGACAACACACATATATTACGTAGTATTCCTGACTTAGATGGGATCATGGCTAATTTGAAAGATAATAAAGTTAAACAAGCAACAGTAATCGGTGCGGGCTTTATTGGCATTGAAATGGCAGAGAACTTAGCAAAATTAGGTTTAGCCGTAACAATTGTTGAAAAAGCGCCACATGTTTTACCACCTTTAGATGAAGAAATGGCCCAACATATCTTATTAGAGTTAGAAAAAAATAATATTAAAGTCATGACCAATCAATCGGTAGTCGAATTTAAAGAACAAGGCCACACTTTAGTATTAGAGGATGGCTCTACCTTAAATTCTGATTTAAATATTTTATCGGTCGGTGTACAACCAGAAAACAGTTTAGCCAAAGAAGCGGGAATTGAATTAGGTTTGCGTGGAGGGATTGTTGTTGATGACCAATACCGTACGAATGTACCCGATATATATGCAGTTGGCGATGCCATTGTCGTGAAACAACAAATTACCGGTCAAGATGCCTTAATTTCGTTGGCCTCTCCAGCTAACCGTCAAGGACGTCAAGTTGCTGATATTATTGCCGGTTTAGAAAGTAGCAATAAAGGAAGCATTGGAACCGCGATTGTGCGTGTGTTTGAAATGGTCGCTGCTTCAACTGGATTGAACGAACGCACTGCCAAATTAGCCGGATTAACCCCATCAGTGGTCCATATTAGTGGTAAAAGTCATGCCAGTTATTTCCCAGGTGCTGAAGATATTCATTTGAAATTAGTCTTTAATCGCCAAACAGGTGAAATTTATGGCGCACAAGCCGTCGGCAAAGATGGCGTGGACAAGCGAATTGATATTATAACAACGGCTATTAAAGGTGGATTAACGATTTTTGATTTACCAGAATTAGAGTTTACCTACGCACCACCATTTGGTTCAGCGAAAGACCCCGTTAATATGGCGGGTTATGCGGCTTCTAACTTAGCAACGGGTGTGACGGATTCCATTCAATGGTATGAATTAGCCGATGAATTAGCTAAAGGCAAAATATTGTTAGATGTGCGTAATGATGGGGAATTACAACGCAATGGTCGTTTTAAAGAGGCGATTCATATTCCACTTGATCAATTACGTGAGCGACTAGCGGAATTGGATAAGAACCAACCGTATATTATTACTTGTCATAGTGGCTTACGTAGTTATATTGGTGAACGTATCTTAAAACAACACGGATTTACAGTAGAAAACTTAGATGGAGCTTTCTCACTGTATCATTTAATGAAACCGGAGGAAATTGTATATGTATAAAAGCAAAATGATGGCTGAATTTGAACAAGATTTAAAACACGATGACTTGTCCGTACTTGATGTTCGTGAATTGGATGAGTATAATAATGGACATATTAAAAATGCCCACCACCTACCTTTAAGTCAAATAAGTGAGTTGGTCAATGATTTAGATTCATCGAAACATTATCATGTTATTTGTCATTCTGGTGGACGCTCAGCTATGGCATGTGAATTTTTAAGTGCACATGGGTTTGATGTGACCAATGTGATGGGTGGAATGTCGGCATGGAAAGGTGATGTTGCATTTGACTAGTTGCGATAAATCGATTTTAAATCGATTAAAAAGAACTGAAGGTCAATTAAGAGGAATCCAAAAAATGATTGAAGAAGAACAGGATTGTATGGATGTGATTACCCAATTAAGTGCAGTTCGTTCAAGTGTTGATCGCATAATGGGCATTATTGTGGCACAAAATTTGCGTGATTGCTTAGAAAATCCTGAAGCAGATTCTGAAGTACAAAATGCCAAAATTGATCAAGCGATTCAAATGATTATTAAGAAATAAACAGAATAAACTAGGGAAGATGTGACCATAACTTAATTGTTTCGGTTACATCTTCATTTTCATTTTTAGTGACTTAACTGCACAGAAATAGAGTGGTCTCAATCTGCGTCTTAATGACTTGTCAAAACTCAACTATTTGCGGGTGAGCACACAATATGAAAACCATAGAATTTTATATTGCTTAATACCCACTGCGGGCTGACCAAAGTATTTTTTGCCTTCTGTTTGGAAATAAAATTTAACGAATATTTCGTTTGGTTTGTGAAAATGATTTGTATTTATATACCTATTTAATGACAAGTATGTTACAATATTAAAGATGGAAGATGACCTTGGTCGTCTTGATTGACAAACAGAAGGTAGGATGAGTGATGAAGCAACCAAAAGAGGGTGAATTCATCACTATTAAGAGTTATAAACATGATGGCTCATTACATCGTACTTGGCGTGATACAATGGTTTTAAAAACTAGTGATCAGTCGATTATCGGTTGTAATGACCATACGTTGGTAACTGAATCTGATGGTCGCAGATGGGTAACTCGTGAAGCAGCGTTACTTTATTATCATAAACATTTTTGGTTTAATATTGTAGCGATGATTCGCAAACGCGGTGTTACTTATTATTGTAATTTGGCTTCTCCTTATTTAATAGATCAAGAAGCCTTGAAATACATCGATTACGATTTAGATATCAAAGTGTTTCCAGATGGCGAAAAGCGATTATTAGATCTTGATGAATACGAAATTCATGGACGTAAATATCATTATCCAGATGAAATTGATCGTATTTTAAAATATAATATCCAAGAGCTAGTACGATGGATTGAAGAAGAGAAAGGACCGTTCTCACCGGAATTCATTGAAATCTGGTATGAACGTTATATCCAATTAACCCATCGTAAAAGAGGAAAATTTAACTAAAATAGTATGAATTCACTGTTTGTTATCACCGCGATTAGCGGTGTTTTTTTATATTCAAAAATATGTTAAAATATTGAAATATAGGCTAGAGCATAGGCATTCTAATTGCTTATTTTATTAGAGTTACCTATAATTAATGAGAGAGAATAGACAGAGGTGAGAGAGTATGCAATTGTCAAAGTTTAATCGCAAGCAATTAGGTTTTGGGATTGCTGGTGGAGTAATTCTTTTATTATTATTGATTTATGGAATCGGTGTCTTATATTATCAAGGGCATTATTTACCGAGTACTACAGTAGCCGGACAATCGATTAGCAATCAATCAATTGAATCAGCAAAGACTAAAATTCAGAGTGAACTAGAAAATAAAACCATTTTATTTAATGAAAATGAACAACCAATTGGGACTGTGGCCTTGAAAGATTTAGGCGTAACCAGTCATTACGATGAACAATTAACTCAATTAATGGCCGAACAAAATGCCACTGATTGGCCATTAGCATTACTTAAATTGAAGCGATCAGAACTTCAAGTGAATCCAGAAACCGTTCAATTTGATGAGGCAATCATTACGGATTTGATTTATAGTTTAGGGGTTAACAATGAAGAAAGAACGTCTGCTGAGGATGCATATATTTTAGATGATGACAATGTCTTTTCAATTATTCCAGAAGTGTACGGTAATCAAATTAATAATGAAAGTATGACCCAAACGCTATTTTCAGCTCTTAATCATAATCAATTAGAAGTCGATTTGAAAGATGCCTATATCCAACCTCAAATTAAAAAAGAAGACCCAACATTGAATGATAATTTGCAGAAAATTGCTGTAATGGAATCAAGTCAGATAACATTAGCTTTTGATGGCAATGAAGTTACCATACCAAAAGAGAATATTGCGAGTTGGATTTATATCGATGAAGAGGGTGCACCGCAAGTCGATCGATCGTTAGTTGAAGACTATATACGTGACTTAAATTATCAATATGCCGGTCTTTTTCAGCCGCGTCAATTTATGAGTACTTATCAAGGCGAGGTTACAATCCAACCAGGAACCTATGGGTGGTATATTGACCGTCATACCGAGCCAGACAATATTATTGCTAATATTCATGAGGGAGCGACCATTACTCGTGAACCGGTTATCGGCGGTGATGGCTATGGTATGGGGGATAGTGTTGGCAATTCTTATGTTGAAGTTGATATCTTAAATCAAACCATGTTTATTTACTTAGATGGTGTTCTAGTATTGCAAACACCGGTGGTAACTGGAAAAACAGGTACCAACACAATACCGGGGGCTTATCGAGTATGGAATATGGAGTCACCTTCGGTATTGCGAGGCTATAATCCGCATACAGATATTGATTATGAACAACCAGTTCAATATTGGATTGCCTTTGACGATCAAGCTCAAGGGATTCATGATGCTAATTGGCAAGGAACTTTTGGTGGACAAGCTTATTTAAATTCGGGATCCTTAGGATGTGTTAATACACCACCGAGTGTGATGGGACAAGTATTTGAATTAGTATACTACGGAATGCCAGTTATTGTTTTTTAATAGTGAAAACGGTCTTTATTATATCACTAATGGAGTGAGTTAGGAAATTGAAATTCTATAAAGTTCAATTTTCTTGCTTACTCCTATTATTTTGCACAGCGAATATGTAAGGTTGTTGTCGTTTTTCAAAACCAACGCGATTTTTTTGTTTTTCAAGATAACTTTCCGGTTTTTCTGAAAATCAGTGGACACGAATGTCTTTATTTTTCAAGACTGCCTTAAACAGTTATTTTCGCTTTCATAATAAACTTATGAAACCATCTGTAATAATGGCAATAAAATTCATATAAAATTTACATATTTAACTAAATTTACATCTTATTTTCAACAAAAATGCAAATGTTTTTGTTATAATGATTTTGAATTAATCAACAAGGAGTGTTTAGATGGCTTTGGATTGGCAAAATGATGCAGAATATATGGCGTTGATTGAAGATTTAATTGAATTAGAAGAGGTACAATGCCTAAAGAATTACGTTCATCATTTAGTGACAGACCGTTTATCGCATTCTTTATCGGTATCGTATCGTAGTTATCGTTGGGCAAAACGTTTTAATCTTAACACACGTGCCATTGCGCGTGCAGGTTTATTACATGATTTGTTCTACTATGATAGTGCAGATAAACATCAAGTAGGGGGCAAGGGCCACAATTGGGAACACCCACGAATTGCCTTACAAAACGCTTTAAAAATTACTGAGATATCAGATCTTGAACAAGATATTATCGTTAAACATATGTTTGGTGCAACTAGAGAGTTGCCTAAATACCCAGAAAGTTATATTGTCACACTCATGGATAAACAAGCCGCCATCTTCGAGTTGGGTGCAGGCTTTTATCAATTCTGTTTAGCACAATCAGCCAGACAGAGTAAAAAATTAGTGAGTTTTCTATTATAATCAAATGATTCTATCCAATTATATATATAAAATGACTGAAGAGTACTGAAAAGTACTCTTTCTTTTCAGTTAAATGAGAATTTAAATAAAAATCAACAAAATAGCACTCAAACAGTGTGAAATTTGATACAATGACGAAGTAAAACTTATCAGGAGGATTAATATGACAAAAATAAACAATATTGAATGGTCTGAAAAAGTTCAGTACCTTAATGATATTATGAATTTAAAACCAGTTTTCTGGATCAATAAGCATAAAGATAATTTTGAAGAAGCATCTAAAAAGGTAGCTTATTCAATGGCAGATGTTCAAGATGCCGAAGCTCGTTTAGAGCGTTTTGCACCATTTATTATGCAAGAATTTCCTGAGACGGCGCCAATGAATGGTTTAATTGAATCAGGTTTAACAAAACTGGCACCATTAAAAGAATATTTAGAAGATAAAAATAATACGACCATACTAGGCGATTTTTATTTAAAACGTGATGACACTTTGCCAATTGCCGGAACGATTAAAGCACGTGGTGCTATTTACGAAGTGTTAAAATATGCTGAAACATTAGCGCTAGAACATGGGTTGTTAAAAGGCATTGAAGATGACTATACTAAGTTTTCAAGTGAAGAATTTCAATCGTTTTTCCGTCAATATAAAATTGTCGTGGGAACAACGGGGAATCTAGGAATCAGTGTCGGTGTGATGAGTGCTAAATTAGGTTTTGAAGTGACGGTTCATATGTCGATTGAAGCAAAACAATGGAAGAAAGACTTATTGCGCTCTAAAGGTGTGAATGTTATCGAACATGATACCAACTTCACTGAAGCAGTCTGTCAAGGACGTGCTCAATCAGATGCTGATCCTAAATCATATTTTGTCGATGATGAACATTCTGTAGAATTATTTTTAGGTTATACAGTGGCTGCTCTTCGCTTAGAAAAACAATTAGAAGAAATGGGTATTAAAGTAGACGCTGACCATCCATTGTTTGTCTACTCACCATGTGGTATTGGTGGTAGCCCTGGTGGTACAGCTTTTGGTCTAAAACAAGTGTATGGTGATAATGTTCATTGTTTCTTTGCCCAACCGACTCATATGCCGTCAATGTTATTAGGTCAAATTACGGAGCAGTTTGACAAAGTTTCTGTTGATGATTTCAAAATCGATGGAAAAACGAATATGGATGGTTTAGCTGTTCCGAGAACTTCAGGATTTGTAGCGGAATTAATGAGTAATTTCTTCGATGGTGGTTATTCAGTAGAAGAAGAGGAAGTACAACTATTATTATCTAAAATGGTTGATTTAGAAGCAATTAATTTAGAACCAGCCGCTTTAGCGGGTGTACCTGGACCAATACGTCTATTTACCACAGCTGAAGGGCAAGACTATATTACAATGAAGAATTTACAAGATAAAATGCAAAACGCCACTCATATTGCTTGGGCGACAGGTGGTAGCATGGTTCCTGCTGCTGATATGGAAGTTTTCTATCAAGAAGGATTAGCTGTGATCAATAAATAAGTAATTTAGGTGGAATATCTTAAGAATTTTCGATATCGATCAGATTTAAGCAGTGGAATAGGGGAGTGTTTATACTTTGTTGGTTAGTTTTTTAATTGAATAGCCAATAAATAAATCCTTTAGTCATTGTTTAAATTCATTGGTAAGAGTGATTTTGATAATCCGTAAGATGTACTGAGTTAATAAACCATAGGAGGACGCCTATCAGACGTCAATCCTATGGTTTTTAGTTGTTTCTATAGAAATAAAAAAGGGGGAGTAGACCAGAAGTAGAAAATCATTTAATTTTCTACTTCCTGCCACTCCCTTTAATCTGAAAATTTTAGATGATAGCTAAAGCAATAAAGTTAATAGCGAATAAAACTACTGAAATCCATAAGATAGGATGAATTTCTTTTGCTTTACCTTGAACAATTTTTACTAAGCAATAAGCAAAGAATCCTGCGGCAATTCCGTATGAGATTGAATAAGCTAATCCCATGAAGATGGAAGCAAAGAATGCCGGCACTGCTTCAGCAAAGTCAGCCCAATTAATATCAGCTAATGACGATAACATTAATATCCCAACTAAAATTAAAGCAGGTGCTGTTGCTGACGCTGGTACAATTCCGATAATTGGTGCGATAAAAATTGATAGGATAAACATTACAGCCGTTGAAACAGAAGTTAAACCTGTACGTCCACCTTCACCGATTCCTGCTGCCGATTCTACGAAAGTGGTCGTGTTAGATGTTCCAAATAAAGCGCCAATTAAAGTACCAATCGAATCGCCGAATAAAGCGCGGTCCATTTTTGAATTAAATCCAGAGCTAGTTTCTAAAGCATTGATATCCTCATCAGAGAAAATGCCGGTACGACGACCAGTCCCAATGAAAGTACCGATTGTGTCGAAAACATCTGATAAGCTAAAAGCAAAAATAGTGATTAAAACAATTGGTAAACGAGAGATATCACCAAATAGCGAAGGTAAACCTGCTGGTGTGAAAATAACTAAGAAGGTTTCATCTAAAGCTGCGAAAGCACTCGCAACAGAATTACCTGCCCAATCAATTGAACCTAAATCTACTACGCCTAAAGGAATTCCAATTAATGTTGTTAAAATAATACCTAATAAAATAGCTGATTTTACACCACGAATCATTAAAGCAATCGTGATAGCTAAACCGATAAGCGTTAGTAAAGAAGTAGGATTGGTAAAGTTAACTAATTCTGGCACTGCCCCACTATTCGCAAGGACTGATGAAATACCACCAGGGAATGACTCAGCGGTAGGATCGCCACCATTGACTGAAATTAAATTAATCCCATCGATGGTAAATTGTAATAAGTTACCATTTTTAATTCCGATATATGCAATGAAAACACCAATACCAGCTGAAATCGCATGTTGTAAACTTTCTGGGATAGCTTTAATTAAAGATTTACGTACTTTAGTAACCGTAATTAAAACATTAAAGACCCCACAAATAAATACCATTGACAACGCTTCTTGCCAAGTAAAACCTAAACCAAATACAACCGTAAAAGTAAAGAATGCATTTAACCCCATACCAGGTGCCAAAGCATAAGGAACATTGGCTAATAAGCCCATCGCCAAAGTTGAAACAGCAGCAGCGAAGACCGTTGCTAAAAAGACTGCTTGATTTGGCATACCCGTTAACGCAAGGATAGACGGGTTAACGAACATGATATAAGACATTGCTAAGAATGTCGTAATCCCCGCAGAAATTTCAGTTGAAACAGTGGTGCCATTTTCTTTTAATTTGAAAAATTTATCCACAAAAAAAGACCTCCTAAATTTTGAATACAGAATGAGTATAGCAAAATAATCAGAACGTTCAACAAGAAAATTAAATATATCATTCGTTTTAAAATGAATGTTCGTGTTTTCAATATCAGAGTGCATAAAATTAGTCAAAATGAGTGTTTGATGGCTTCAAATCAGTAGAAATATGTTATAATCATCATTATGAAATGAATTAAAATTTGTGTTTAGTATACAAATCGGAAAGAGGATATTATGTCAGAATTATTTAATCAACAGATTAGTAAAGAAACCGGCATTTCAATCAAACAGGTTGAAGCTACATTAAAATTATTAGCAGAGGGTAGTACCATTCCTTTTATTGCTCGATACCGTAAAGAGATGACTGGTTCATTAGATGAGGTTCAAATTTACACTATAGAGCAACGCCATCAATATTTAATTAATTTGTCAACTCGTAAAGAAGAAGTGACGAGATTAATTGAAGAACAAGATAAATTAACTGAAGAATTAAGAGTGGCAATCGAACAAGCCCAAACACTACAACAAGTAGAAGACTTGTATCGTCCTTATAAACAAAAACGTCGTACTAAAGCAATGGTGGCGATTGAACAAGGTTTAGAACCATTAGCAGACTGGATATTATCAAATAGAGAACCAATTAATCTCAGCGATAAAGCGAGTGAATTTATTCAAGATGAGGTGACAACCGCTGAAGAAGCATTAGCAGGCGCTCATGAAATTATTGCTCAAAAAGTATCCGATAATGCAGAATACCGCGAATTTATTCGTAAATACAGTCGTTATAATGCGATTGTTCAAACAAGTTTAAAGAATCAAGAGAAAGACCCGCAACAAGTTTATCATATGTATTATGATTTCTCTGAAAAATTGGATAAAGTCAAAGAACATAATACTTTAGCCATTAATCGTGCGGAAAGAGAGGACGTTATTACGGTAAAAATCAATATTGATGAAGAGCCGGTTTATCGTTATATTGAAAAACGTTTTATTAAAGCAGATTTACCTACAGCGCAAGTAGCTTTAATCCAAAATGCCATTCAAGATAGTTACAAACGATTTATTGGACCAGCTATTGAACGAGAGTTACGTGCAGAAACAACGGAAAAAGCCGATTTACAAGCGATTGAAGTGTTTGGTGAAAACTTACGTAACTTATTATTAACTGCACCATTAAAAGGCAAAGTAGTGTTAGGTTTTGACCCGGCTTATCGAACAGGGTGCAAATTAGCTGTCATCAATGAGACGGGTGCGGTATTAGAAAAAGCTGTTATCTACCCTCATGAAAAAGCGGTTGGAGCTGATACTAAAGCACAACATGAAGCGAAATGGGCTAAAGCTGGGCAACAATTAACCGATATTATTAATCGTCATCAGGTGGAATTAATTGCGATCGGAAATGGAACTGCCAGTCGTGAATCTGAATTGTTTGTCAGTGAAGTGATTCATTCTCTGGATCGAAAAGTTCAATATTTGGTGGTGAGTGAAGCTGGAGCTTCGGTTTATAGTGCCAGTGAGATTGCGCGTCAGGAATTTCCAGATTGGGAAGCTTCTGAACGTAGTGCGGTAAGTATTGCTCGACGAGTACAAGATCCGTTGGCAGAATTGATTAAGATTGATCCTAAATCAATTGGTGTGGGTCAATATCAACATGATGTGGCGCAAAAATCATTGAATGAGCAATTAGATTTCGTGGTGAATATGACCGTAAACCAAGTGGGCGTGGACATTAATACCGCTAGTATTCCATTATTACAACGCGTTTCAGGTTTAACTAAGACCACAGCAAAAAATATTGTGGATTTGCGTGAGGAGTTAGGACATTTTTCAAATCGTGAACAAGTGAAAGATGTAAAACGGATGGGTCCTAAAACTTATGAGCAAGCAATTGGTTTCTTGCGTGTTTTAGGGGGAGGTAATCCACTTGACCAAACTAATATTCACCCTGAAAGCTATCCGATTGCTGAGCAAATTTTAGCGAAATTAGCGATTGACCAAAAAGCATTAGGTTCAAAAGAAGCAAATGATCAATTAGCAAAATTAGATTTAAATCAATTAGTTGAAGAATTAAATGTTGGGAAAGAAACCTTAATTGATATTATTGAAGGGTTAAAAAATCCAACCGCGGATATTCGTGATGGACAACCGACACCGCAATTAAGAAGTGATGTCTTAAAAATGGAAGATTTAAAAGTTGGAATGGAATTAGAAGGAGTGGTACGCAACGTCGTTGACTTTGGTGCCTTTGTTGACATCGGTGTAAAACAAGATGGCTTAATTCATATTTCTAAATTAACCAATAAACGTCGTGTGAATCATCCAAATGAGATTGTAGCGGTGGGTCAAATTGTGGATGTTGAAGTCATTCAATTAGACTTAGATAAACAAAGAATAGGGTTGAAATTAGTTAAAATTCATTAATTTGGAGGTGCTATATGAAAGAGCGTGCTTTTGTAATAGGAGATATCCATGGGGAATACCAAATGTTAAAACAGCTTTTAACATATTGGACTCCTGAAGAAGAGGAATTAATCTTTGTAGGCGATTTAATTGATCGGGGACCGCAAATCTTTAAAACACTTGAGTTAGTTTGGTCATTACAAAAAGAGTACGATGCAAAAGTGATTATGGGGAATCATGAGGCGCTTTTTCTTGATTTTTTACAACATCCTAATCAGGCATGGGATTTGTATCAAAGAAATGGAGGAGCTACTACTTTAGCTTCTCTTAATCACTTAGCACTGGATGAGATAAATGATTTTCAAATGGATGAGTTAGTTAATTTAACAATCGAAAATTATCCTCATTTGATGGCGTGGCTAGAAAATTTACCTTTGTATCTTGAATACGGCGAATGGATTATTGTTCATGCGGGAGTCGATTTACAATTAACTAATTGGAAGCAATCTAAACCAAGTGATTTTTATTGGATTCGCGACCCTTTTCATCTCGGCGATAATCGAACCGGTAAAAAAATTATTTTTGGTCATACACCCGTTAAGCTTTTAAATGCCACACCAGGTGATTTATCCATTTGGCATCATCAAGGAAAGTTTGGTATCGATGGTGGTGCTGTTTATGGTGGTGACTTAATTGGGGCCCATATCACCCAATCCGGAGAATTATTAAAAGAAAATCGAGTGACACAGGGAGTAGACCAGAAGTAGAAAATTGATTGATTTTCGCTTTGTCTGTTCACTTCCACACAGTTTGATGGCACTCAACCCCTGCGCTTTGAGTTACCGAGCAATAATTTGACTGAATTTTTCAAATTTATGTTCAATCTCGTTAAGACGCAGTTTGCAACCACTCAACCCCTGCGCTTTGAGTTACCGAGCAATCACTTGATTGAATTTATCCAATTTAGCCCAGCCTCGTCCCCTATAAAAAAACATTGGTTAATGAGGTTCAAAGTGCAACTACAACAGTCAAGGTAGTTTTTAATAATCGGTGTATAAAACATTAGTTAAAGAGATTCAAAGTTTGGCTACTCTTGAGTAGAATAAATAACATACAAAAAACACAGGCAAA
>NZ_BCQX01000036.1 GCF_001552295.1 Globicatella sanguinis NBRC 15551
GACAATTTTATCAAGTAATAATATCAAATACAGGGAGAAATTATTTGATATTATACTTTACCCAAATGACCGTGAAACCAATGCACAGAACATCATAGATATTCCTAATTTTAATTATATTTTTTAAAATTATTATTCAGATAGAGGTTACTATTATAGGATTACGCATTACGCAGGCAAACCACAGTATATGTATATAGACCAAGAATTTATCGCTGGATTCATCAGTAAATACTTATATGGAAGCGACTATCAACTTGTAAAATCGTTAATTGAAGTATTTTTCTTGTTCAGTATCTATGTACTTAACGAGGGGGTTCGACAACTAGAAGAAAATGATGATACTTGGAAACCATTCATCATTAAAAATGAAACGACAGACGATAAAGAATTTTTAACAATATATACACCAGCATATGAAACAGATGTAACGGTAAAAGAAGTATATGATACAATATTAGCCAAAACTAAAAATATTTATGAAGAAATTGTAGAGGATTTTAGGAAATCAGCTATAAAAAAGATGCAAAGTGAGATACAATAAATTAGAATTATAATTTAAAAGAAGATTGTGAAAAATCACATTATTAGTCTAAAAAATTCAAACAACAGCTCTTGAACCATATTAGTATCAACGTTTAGAAAATGACAGCGAGATGGTAACTCATGAGTCTAGTTACCATCTCGCTGTCATTAATGCGTCTAAATTGAATAGAGTTACCAACATTTTGTCACAAATTAATCAAATTATCATCATGTTTCTCATAATTGAACAAAGTTTAAGAGGGAGTTACCAACATTCTGTCATTAGAGTTACCAAGTTCCTGTCAACTCACAACATAAAAACGAGTGGGGAGTCGTGCTGGAATAATAATATATCTGGGTTAACATAATATACATTATAAAAACCAACTGATGAAATATAATTTAAACACCATGTTAACTTAATGTTAATGAAAAGTCTTTTCTATTTATTTCAAAATACAATTGCTAAATCTATTTTTTAATCAATTTATGAAAGTGCAATAAAAGTCAATTTGTCATACTGTTTAATAAATGATTCTATAAAATCAATTTTATCAATAAAACCACGATACTCGATTTCAAAAATATATCGATATTCCATACTATTATCCTCGTCGAAAATATGTTCCATCGAATAATTTACAGTTTTTCCGCCGTATTTTTTTAAAAATTCATTCAATTCCTGATGCGTAAACCCCTGCTCTTTAAAATTAACATTTAATTGCAATATTCCATATTTTGTTTTCTTTGAATTCATAGTTGTTAAAATAATTAACAATAATCCAGCACCAATTAAACTTACAAGATATTCTCCATAACCAATAGCAATTGAAATACTTGCAACAGTCCATAAAGATACTGCAGAAGTCATTCCATCTACAGTTCTATCATTTCTAACTAAAATTAAACCTGATCCCAAAAAACCAATTCCTGAAACAATTTGTGCAGTTAACCTACCTATATCACTACTTACTGCTCCTAAATAGTCAGAATTCTCCATATTCCACCGGATTGTTTCAGCTGTCATATCTACTTGAACTAATGTTATAACACAAACTCCTACAGCTAAAATCATATGAGTTCTAACACCAGCTGATGAATGTTTTTCGCGATTTAAGCCTATCAGAAAACCAAATATACATGAAACTACCAATCTTATAATAATTTCCTCAATTGTCAATACAATGTCCATTCTATCACCTCATAAATATATATTATAAAATATTCCGAGAAAAAACAAATGGGTTCCCTTACTTAATTTTCGTTTAAAACAAAGAAATTATATAATTATGCGTCTGACCTTAATAACATTTATTCTTTTTAATATTTTCTCTAAAATATTCCTTGATATTTAAACTAGCTAAACTAAACCTTTATAAAAACTCGTTATGATATTTTTGTAATTTTTAGAAAACTATATTGATTTTTTGAACATTCTTTATTATATTAATTTACATTTCTTTTTACACTTATTGTACGCTAGTTATAAACTTAAAAAACGAGCAGTCAGTAGATTACCCGTTCAATAATTGATTTATTTGAATAATTGTTCGAACCACGATGCTTTTCTAACAATGATTGACGTATGTTCATTAGGCGTGTAAACTTTGCGCTTTTCTTGAACTTCTTCTGTATTGATAAAACTTACTGGCTGATATTTACAATTCTTTACCATCGTTTGAAAAACTAATTTTGATTGTCTTTTAGCTGTATTTTGTTCCATGATCCTTTTCCTTTCAAAAAAAACATCGAATGCAACCTTCATCTAAATTATAACAATATACGAAGATTTTCACAATAAAGAATACATTTAAAATGACTTATCATGTTTTCATAAAATGATTCAAATACACATAATGTAAACGATTAATAACATTTTTCACATTTATTATTCATCTTGTTTTCATTAAAATATTAATTTAATTTCACAAACAAGCTCTGTTATTAAATACTATATACATAAGTTAGTATACGATTAAAACAATCGTTCGATTCTAAAACAGCCATTAAAAAACCGAATGTATTTAAGTACACTCGGTCGTCGATTCTTTAATTAATTAGCATCTTCAATCACTAAATTTTCTAATGTTTGGTATAAGTCCCCTGCTGTCAATGTGGCCAACTCTGTCTTTTGATAAATACGACTAATTTGTCCACGATGCATCACAATTAAACGATCGCAATAATCAAGCGCATCTTGCAAATGGTGAGTAATCATTAAAGTCGTCAACCCATAAGTTTTGATCATCAATTGCGTCATTGCCATCACTTGCTTGGCAGTTCTAGGATCCAATGCGGCTGTATGTTCGTCTAATAATAATAATTCTGGTTTTTGGATGGTCGCCATAATCAGTGATACCGCTTGTCTTTGACCACCTGATAAATTTTCCATGGGGACGTCTAAACGGTTTTCTAAATCTAGTTTAAAGGCTGCTAATTCCTTCAACATTTTTTTATAATTTTCTTTAGTTAGTGAGCGAGAAAAGCCTCGTTGTTCACCTCGTTTTTGAGCTAGCATTAAATTTTCAAAGACGGTCATTCGTGGTGCGGTGCCCATCTGAGGATTTTGAAAGACACGCCCTATTCTTTTAGCAATATCACGCTTCTTCATTTTCCGGATGGCGACTCCTTCAATTAAGATTTCACCACTATCAATAGGTAATTGACCGGTTAAACAATTCATCAAAGTAGATTTACCGGCTCCATTAGTCCCAATGACGCCAATCACTTCGCCTGCATTAATCTTTAAATTTATATTATTTAAGCCAACTACTTGTTCACCTGTTTGACGTTGAAAATGTTTCGTTACTTGATTTAATTCAATAGTTGCTTGACTCATTATTGAGCACCACCTTTCTTAAGACCTTTGAATCTTTTAGAAATTGAAGGTAAAGCTAAGAAAATTGCTAAAACGGTAGCGGAAATTAATTTAAAATCATTGGCATTAAATCCTAATTGCAATACATAAACAAGGATTAAACGATAGATAACCGCTCCAGCAACAATCGATAACAGTCTTAATGGTAAAGTTAAATTTTTGAGTAACACTTCGCCGATTACAATCGATGATAAAGCCACTACCACAGTTCCGACCCCCATTGAGATATCAGCATAGCCATTGTCTTGCGCAATTAAAGCACCACTTAAACCGATAATCCCATTAGCTAATACTAAAGCAAAACGTTTCATACGTGCGGTTGAAATACCTAATGCGTCTGCCATTATTTCATTATCACCGGTTGCGATTACAGCTTGTCCAAAGTCAGTTTTAAAGAATAAAGCTAACAAAAGAATAACAACCCCAACTGTCGCCAGACCAATGAGTGTTCTTTGTAAAATATCTGAAGCGAATAGGCTCGATAAGGTGTCATAAATGGTCGATAATCCTCTAAATGAAACATTGGGTTTGCCCATAATTCTCAGATTGATTGAATAAAAACCTGTTAAAGTAATAATACCAGCTAATAAGGAAGGTATATCAAACAAGGTCATTAAAAGTCCAGTGACATAACCTGTCACCATGCCTCCCAATACAGCTACTAGTGTTGCGATCAATGGATGAACTCCACTTGACACTAATGCAACTGCTACTGATGCACCCATGGTAAATGAGACTTCACTCGTTAAATCAGCAAATCGTAAAATACGGAATGTTATATATAAACCAATCCCCATAATGCCCCATAAAATCCCTTGAGACATCGCATTAAAATAAATTGAAAAATTATTATTTGTTGTGGCAGTTGTGTTAACTTCATTTTCTGCAATCATACTTTCTTCTTGTTCATCAATCGTAATGCCTAATTTTTCAGCCGTTTCATAATTATAAACAGGTTGTTTATTTGTTACTAATTGAATCGGCATTTCAGCTGGATTTTGACCTTTTAGGATGTCAATCCCCATCGTTGCTGATTGTATCCCAATGGATTTTTGATTAATGGCGATCGCTGATAAAGCGCCTTTTTCGACAAAACTGTCAATCGTCGTAAATACCGGAATGCCTGCTTTATCGGTTACATCTAATAAAGTATCAATTGAGCTGGCGATGGAATTATCAGAACCAACAAAAATAGCATCCACTTGTTTAGCTAAATTTTCTGCGACTAATTGCATATCTAGTGTAGAATCAATCCCCGTAATGATTGTTTCTATATTATATTTTTCTGCTACGACTTCAGCTTTTTTCAATTCTGCTAAGGAATTGTCTTCACTCGTTGTATAAAGCATACCTAAAGTTTTTAAATCGGGTTGTAATTTAACGATTAAATCAAATTGTTCCTCAAACTGAACAGCGTCACTAACACCGGTAATGTTGCCACCTGGCTGGTCCAATGAATCAACTAATGAAGCTGCAAGCGGATCGGTAATACCTGCTAATACAATAGGAATCTCCGTAGTTGCATCGGCTACTGCTTGAGCAACGGGTGTTGTTACTGCAAAAATTAAATCAGGTTGATTATGAATAACCGTATCCGCAATTGAACCAAGCAAATTCATATCCCCTTCTGCATTATGAAATTCAATGGTTAAATTATCGCCTTCTTGATACCCACCTTCAGCCAGTCCTTCTTTAATCCCCAACACAATTTGATCCAATGAAGGATGACTTACTAATTGAATAATAGCAACTTTAGCTTCCTCTTTTGCTGAAGCGATTTGGATATTAATGGATAATGACATCATAACTGTTAAAGCTAACAGTGTTGTAAATAACTTATAAAGTTTACGCATCTTTTTTCCTCATTTCTTATAAAATAAAAAGCTCGACACTGGCCCCACATACTATGGGACCCTTGTCGAGCATAAAAAAATACCACATAGTATGTAATATCAGTACATCTACGTGGTAAACTCTTGAAAATCGCCACATAGATACAGAACAGTCTAAACTGGGCTGTATCCGTGGAGTATGTTCTCCAAGTCTACAACCTATCTATGCCAACTTTGCCAGCGATTTGAGTTTGTTGAAAAAATTGAAAACATACTCTGTGGCTCCTCTCCTAAATGTTATCTTAATAATAACACCGGATTGAAAGCGTGTCAATGGTATTTTCATTATATTTTAATTTTATGAAAAAGGATTTAATTTAATAGTTAATAGCAAGTCCTTTATTACTGATGGATTTACTAATCCAATTACTAAGGTTGGTTCGCTTCAATGGTTTCTTTTAGAATACGTGCATATTGATCGCGTCCACCAATATCAGGATGAATGCCATCATCAATAATCCAATCCCGATGATTTTTGACCTGAGATTCCCAATCAACAATTTTTAAATTCGGATATTGACTGGCTAGCTCATAGATTACTTGATTCGTACTGGCTTCCCATTGTAAAAACTCTCCATAAACGGTTACCCAATAAACTTCACGATCTGGGCCAAGTAAGTCCATTAATTCTTGACCATAACTAATATCAAAGTAGCCATTGGTACCTAAGGCAATTACCACACGATTAGCCATCGTTCCATTAGCAATCATCTGTCTAAATAAATCTGCTACTTCATAGGCTTGACGTGATTCCTCGGCTTCAATGTATGCATTTGGAAATGCTGCTTGAACTTCTTTTACTGAACCTAATAAAACGGAATCACCAATTAAAGTAATCGGTTGTTGGGTCACATCTGCACTGTCCTGCGTGACGGTCGTTGTTTCCGGTTCAGCTTCAGAATCATCATCAGATTCAGCGGTTGTTGCAACCGTTGTTTCGGTTTCATTAACCATGTCAATCGTCGTTTCTGCTGATTGATTTTCCTTAGCTATCTCCCTTTGTTTTGCTAACAACTCACTATTAGCTGCCAAATCAGCTTCTAATTTACTCTTGGAATCATCCGCTTTTGATGATGTGACTAAAAGTAAAGCTAGCCCTAAGGCAGATACGCCATAAAATACATTACGCGTCATTTTTACATATTGCTGAAACGCAGCTTCATCTTTAAACCATTGACTAACGAAATTAAATTTATTATTAATTAATCGATATGACAACTCCGCTAATAAGATAAAGATTAAAAATTGTATTGTTAAACTAATGAAACTTGGTTTAATTTTTAGCGAGTTGGATATAAACATGACCGCATAATGCCATAGGTATAACTCATATCCTCTAGATCCAATATAAGTTAACACTGGATTGTCAAGCAGACGTCCAAATGGTAAATGATTTTGAATGGCCAAAATTAAAAGGATACCAAATAAAAACGTCATCATTGAAAGTCCGATATAATAGGTAGAAGGATATTGACCATCCATCAAGAATACCGCCAAAATTGTGACCGCTAAAATGGCACCAAATGTTAAATACAAACGATTAACACTAAACTCTTCTATAAATCGTGTGATTTTACTAGATCGCACTAAACCTAACCACACACCTAATAAAATCGCGGAAATACGCGTCGCGGTGTGATAATACAAAATCGAGATATCGACTCCCTTATAATAACCAAAGGCCATACAAAGCATCGAAATACCCGTCAGCATTAAAAACAATACCCGATAATCATTCCCTCGTGCTTTAGCTTTTTGATAAATGACAAATACCCATGGCCAAACGAGATAAAATTGTAATTCAATCGCTAAAGACCATAAATGTGTAAAGGGTGAAGCACTGGTGACTCGATCAAAATAAGATGCATTTTGAGCAATTTGCCAAAAGTTATTATAGCCTAGAAAAGCACTCATCACTTCCGGTGTACGTCCAATTAATAATCTTGGTAAAAATAAATAACAAAATAATGAAATAAGTCCAATAAACAAGAATAATGGCGGAAAGATTCTTTTTACTCTTGATTGATAAAATCTTAGAATCGAATATTGGTCTCTATGCCACTTTTTGGTATCTAAACTTGATAATAAATATCCAGATAAAATAAACAAAAGTGGAACTCCTAAATAACCACCTTTAACAACTCTTGGGAAAAAATGATATAAAATAACCAGTAAAATTGATAATCCTCTTAAACCATCGAGACCCGTAATTCTTTTAGTTACTGCAACTTGCTTTTTCTCTAAATCCATAAGACACTCTCCCTCATATGACAAAGTTAAGTCTATCATATTATTATGAATTTTCAATGAACTAATGCTAAAAAAAAGTATAAAAATATAATAAAAAAACTGGGACTATTAGCCCCAGAAAATTTAAATTATATTAAAAGAATTAAGGAATCACCAAAGTATTTCCTGGATAAATTGGTGAGTCAGTCGTAACCCCATTGGCTGCTGCTAAAGCATTCACGTCTACCCCATAAGTTCTAGCGATACCATACCAAGTTTCGCCTGCTGCAACTGTATGAGTTTGTCCACTTGGTTGTGCTTCCGTAACAGCTTCTGTCACTGGTGGTTCCGTTACTTGTGCCACTTCTGCCGTTGTCTCATTAACATCAACTGGTGCGACTGTCTCTTCTTCGCCCTCATTGTTTCCATTTTGCACAAAGGTTCCACTAGTCGTCGTTTCTTCTTCTGCTTTTGATTCGGTCGTCGCTTCTGATTTACGCGTAATCATCACGCTAGTAGCAGTTTGAGGGGTATTGTTATTTGTAGGCGTATTAGCTTTAACAAACCAATATAATAAAAATGGTGTTAATACAGTTAAAAATAAAATCCCTAATAAAACTCTAGACATATTCGATGCTTCTTTGACAGGTTGGTTTCTAGAGGTTCTTGAATACTTTCTTTGTTTTAAATTCTCATCAGAACCAAAGCGATTGTTCCAAGGCGCCTTTGCTTTGTCAACCGTTTCATTGGGTTCTGGACGGCGTGAATTTTCATTATCCGTTGTCATTACAATTCCTCCTATTTATGTTACAATTATGAACATAAGTATGCGTTCTGTTTGATGATATACTAAATATACATCACATGATATAATAACATTACTATACCATATCTGTAAGCATTTTACACCTATTTGATACTAAATTGTAATATTATTTTAAGAAAAGGAGCCCATTATGACACAATTACACGTTATTCCAGAGAAATGTATTGCTTGTGGCAAGTGTTTTTTAAATTTCCCCGAAGTATTTGATTGTAATGATGAAGGGATTGCATTTGTAAAAAAAGAAAGCTCACCTCAGCAACAAGCTGCAAGTGAGCGTGCCATTCATGATTGTCCTACAAAAGCCATTAAATGGTTACCTTCGAAGAATTAATCGGTAAATGATAATCTTCATATTCAATATTTCGTTTTGAAATTTCTGGCCAAATTTTTTCAACGACAATTAATTGCCCCACTGATAGAATGATCCCTTTTATAAAATTAAATGGGATAATAACACTTAATAAATAGGCCGTAATATCCGGAATTGGGAAATTCATGACCGTCACATAAATGGGTAAGGCAACAAAATAGTTAAATAATCCCATTGAAAGGACTAAACCTAAAATGAGTGTTAAACTCATAAATATTTTACGAACAGTTGGTTTAAAACGATCAGCATGTTTTAAAATAAAATGTGTCGGTAAGAACATCGCCATACTAGCAAGAAAACTCATCATGGTGCCAATAGGAAGCCCTGCTTCCCCACCTTTCATCATATAGTTAACTGAATCCCTTATTAATGCGACAGCTACTGCGCCAATAGGTCCTTTAATCATCATGCCGATTAAGACCATTAAATCACTAAAGTCAACTTTTAAAAATGGTGCGGACGGTAAAATCGGAAAATCAAACATCCTCAACACGATTGCCCATGCACCTAAGATCGCCAACATTACTAACGAAAACAAATTTTTATTTTTCATTTTTTCTCTCCTTTTTGTCTCTATGTGAGCTAAAAGGGATTGGTTACGTTATTCAAATAAAAAGACGTGCAGTATACTTGCTATTGTAAAATCTTCAGCAAATACACTACACGTTTAAAAAACATGAATGACGTATCCATCTTCTCCCATCCAGACTTTACTGTCGGTACTGGAATTACACCAGTTCAACTAATGGCACCATTAGCTCGTGGACTTTACCACCGGTCGGGAATTACACCCTGCCCTGAAGACTTTTATTTTATTAACTTAATTATAAAGCATTTTCAAAAAAATGTCAAATTACTTCAAAATCAAAATTTCAATTTAATTTAAAAAGATATTTCGACTTGATTATCTTTAGTTAAAGTAAATACTCCGCAATAATCTTTCAGAAAACTCTTGAATTTTAATCGTAGAATTATTTTGATAAACAACCCCTTCGATTAACATACCATGAGCATGTAAAGTGTCAATTTCGCCAAATTTAGGGGAAATAATATTGCCTGTTTCAATATTGATTGATATACCACCAAAATCATCAATCTGAATATATTCACTATTCACTAAATGATATAATAAGGAATCTTTTGTTAAATCTGCTTTATTTTTCAATGCCATCCCTGTCGTATTAATGACCCAATCTACCTTTTGATGATCTGGGTTTTCTAACACCAAAGCAAAACCGTCATTATCGATGGATTCGATATCGGATACTTCATCAAAGATGATCACTCTTTCTTTGTTAACAGCTTCAATAATTTCTTCTGCTGATGAAGGTGGAACTGGGTTTCTTAATTTAACAATTAATTTATGGTATTTAGCTGCATATTGTTCACGATCTGTTTGACGCATGGCGCGCCATCCTGTGGTTAATAAATTGGTAACTTGTAAAGCAATCGCTTGTAATTTACCAACTCTTTCAGAGTTAGCTATTGTTGACCTCAATCCCCTAACACCCGTTGCAAAATACTGAACGATAATTTCGTCTAGATCAAAACTATAATGTTTCATCTCATTTAACAATAATTCTTGGAAATCTTCGAAATACAAATAACCTGAACGTTGCTCAATCAATTGATTCATTTTTTCTTCAGTCAAATAGTGAAATTCAGGAACTTGATCATCGCCTCTTACAGTTGGAAAATAGCCGCTTTTTGAAAAGACAAAAATTTTCTCAACGTTTGTTTCATGAATTAAATATTTAATGATATCAATACTGGTTAAACCTGTACCAATCACCGCTACATGATCTTGATCCGTAAAATTATCTTTAATTTGAGTTAAAGGATACGGATTATGAATATATTGTTTTTTTCCTAATAACTGATAATGATCGATAACCGGCAATTCTCCGCAACAAAGATGAACGCGATCAAATAAGTTTACTTGTCCATTATCGTCTTCGATGACCCATTGTCCCTTTTGATAATCCACTGTTTTAACCATATGGTGATGAACAGTTACCTGCAACGCTTGGATGAGTTCATTGGTTTTTTCTAGATTATAATCACCATACCATGAACGGGCTGTATAGTCATCTGGTTGATAATCAGGATTGTTTTTTAACCAATGATAATACTCTTCCATATTTTCATAATCAAAACTGATTTCATAACTTCGTGAATTAATTAATGCGCCCAAGTAATCTTCACTAAAAGGAATCCCTTTTCCGATTCGCTCATTAATATCATAAGCATGGATGTCAATTTCCAATGAAGGCTCCTGACTCTTTATTTTTTGATAGGCTCGTAAGACGCCCGAGCCACTAATACCTAATCCAATAATCGCTACTCTTTCCATTAATAGCCTCCTAATATTTTTTCTCATAGATTTTTAATTTCTCATTGACTTTTTCTTCAAAATAGCCTAAGCTATCATTATATTATCAATACCGGTTGATATTTAGCAGAAGAGCGTGGATTCGATCATCCCCACCGAAGGAGCAAAACTCTCAGGTACTTAGCAATAAGTAAGACTGTTAAATGACGGATCTCTGGAGAGACCATTAATTTGGCGCCGAAGGGGCAAGGCTTTGCTCAATCTCTCAGGCAAAAGGACAGAGAAATTGTTTTGATGGTTTATTTGTTATACCTATTATATTATAACATGATACCATAACAACTTCTTACCAATTCCGGAGTAATAGAGAAATCTATTGCTCTTTTTTTATTGATAATAACATTATAAAATAGGAGTGGTATGAATGGTAGTAGATTTATTTCAAATGATTGATGATTTTATTTGGGGACCTCCCCTTTTAATCTTATTAGTAGGAACAGGTATTTATTTAACATTCGTTTTAAGAGGAATACAATTTAATCAATTGTTCCATAGTTTGCGTTTAATCTTTAAAAATGAAACAGATTCAGATGGCGATATTTCCAGTTTTGCTGCTCTTTGTACAACATTAGCAGGTACAGTGGGAACAGGTAATATTGTTGGCGTAGCGACCGCCATTGCTATCGGTGGACCTGGTGCTTTATTTTGGATGTGGTTTGCAGCACTGTTTGGGATGGCAACCAAATATTCAGAGGGTCTGTTAGCTGTTAAATTTCGTGTTAAAGATGAACAGCAACATGTTTCTGGCGGACCGATGTATTATATTTTAAACGGTATGGGACAGAAATATCGTCCATTAGCGACGATGTTCGCCTTTAGTGGTATCTTAGTAGCGCTTTTTGGTATTGGAACTTTCACACAAGTCAATGCCATTACAGAAGCGCTCCACAATCAATTTGCGCTACCAAACTTGCTTACGGGTTTTATTTTAGCCTTGTTAGTCATGCTAATTGTCTTTGGTGGTATTACGATTATTTCAAAAGTCGCTAGTTTTATCGTCCCTTTTATGGCTCTTTTGTATATTGCAGCATGTCTTTTTATCATTATAGCCAATTGGCAGTTATTAGATGATAGCTTATTACTTGTTATTCAATCTGCTTTCACTAAAACGGCCGCTACGGGTGGATTTGTCGGTTCTACTATGAAAGCTGCCATTCAGAACGGTATTGCTCGTGGTGTGTTTTCAAACGAATCGGGATTAGGTAGTTCGCCGATTGCCAGTGCTGCAGCAAAATCAAACTCTGCGGTTGAGCAAGGTTTAGTTTCAATGACAGGAACGTTTATCGACACAATCATTATTTGTACCTTAACAGGTATTGTCTTAATTATTACCGGTGCTTGGCAAACAGAGTTCCGTGGAGCCAGTATGACACAATATGCATTTAATGCTTATTTTAGTGAATACGGTACCTTCATTTTGACCATTAGTTTATCTTTATTTGCCTTTACTACCATTTTAGGATGGAATTACTACGGTGAACGTTGTTTTGAATTTTTATTTGGTTTGAAATATATTCGCTATTATCATCTATTTTTTGTTTCCATGGTCTTTATCGGTTCGTTTTTAAATTTAGACTTAGTATGGATTATTGCTGATATCGTCAATGGGTTAATGGCCATTCCCAATCTTATTTCACTGATTGCCTTATCGCCGATTATCATCAATGAAACTCGAGCTTATGTTAAAGCAAAACAATATAATAATGTAACTCGATTAGAACCAATAAAGTATTACTAAATAAAAGACGCAAACAACTTACATAACCTGCCATAGAGGTTATGATGCAAGCTGTTTGCGTCAAGTTTTTATACGAATTCCTAAGTTAATCGTTTAATTTTTAAGATTTAACTAGGAATCAATTTTTCTTCAATGAGTCACTATAATATTTATATACAAGGATTAGACTCTTGTTTAGTTTTCTGTAACAACTGTGTCTTTAGCTTGGAAATTCAATTGATTATCAATCAAGTCGACAGTAACCAATTGACCTGGCAAAATATCGCCTTTAATAATTAAACGAGCGAGTGGTGTTTCAGTTTCTCGTGTAATAAATCTCATCAATGGACGTGCACCATAAATCGGATCATAACCATTGCGTGCAATCCATTCAATCGCTTCTTTCGTCACAGTTAAATGAATATCTTGATAAGCTAAACGTTCTTTTAATTGTATCAATAATTTTTCGACAATAGCGCCCATATGATCCATTGATAATGGTGTAAACATAATGGTATCATCAATCCGATTTAAGAACTCTGGTTTGAAGTGTGTTCTTAACAATTGACGAACTTGGCTCGCAGTTTCTTCAGCGATTTGACCATTTTCATCAACACCTTCTAACAATAATGGTGAACCGATATTACTTGTCATAATTAAGACAGTGTTTTTAAAGTCTACAGTCCGTCCTTTTGAATCTGTTAAACGACCATCATCCAATACTTGTAATAAAATATTAAAGACATCTGGATGGGCTTTTTCAATTTCATCTAATAAGACAATTGAGTACGGACTACGTCTAACTGCCTCCGTTAATTGTCCGCCTTCTTCATAACCAATATATCCTGGAGGCGCTCCAACTAATCGGCTGACCGTATGTTTTTCCATATATTCAGACATATCGATACGTACGATGTGGTGTTCATCGTCAAATAATACCTCAGCTAAAGCTTTCGCTAATTCCGTTTTACCGACACCTGTAGGTCCTAAGAATAAAAATGAACCAATTGGTCGATTAGGATTTTGTAAACCGGCACGGCTTCTTAATACCGCTTCTGAGACTTTTGTGACCGCTTCATCTTGGCCGATTACTCGTTGGTGTAATGTTTCATCTAATTTTAATAATTTTTCTCTTTCACCTTCAACTAATCTCGTAACGGGAATACCTGTTAAACGACCGACAACTTTAGCAATTTCCTCATCAGTAACACTTTCTTGTGTTAGACGTTCTGTTTGCCCTAATTGTTTCGCTTCTAATTCTTTCAGTTCTTTTTCTAATGCAGGTATACGACCATGTCTTAATTCAGCCGCTTTTTCTAATTGATACTCGGACTCTGCTTCTTCTAATTGACGTCTTAAATCATCAATTTCTTGACGTTTATCACGTAATTCATTCATCGCTTCTTTTTCTACTTCCCAACGCATCTTTAATTCATTGGCTGTTTCACGAAGTTCAGCTAATTCTTCTTGTAAAGATTCTAAACGTTTTTTACTTGCATCATCCGTTTCTTTTTTAAGAGCTGCTTCTTCAATTTCTAATTGCATTAAACGACGATTCACAGTATCCATTTCTGTTGGCATCGAATTAATTTCAACACGAATCGTCGCACAAGCCTCATCGACTAAGTCAATCGCTTTATCTGGTAAGAAACGATCGGTAATATAACGATTAGATAAAGTTGCCGCAGCGACTAAAGCATTATCATGAATATTAACACCGTGGTGGATTTCAAAACGTTCTTTTAATCCACGCAAAATACTAATGGTGTCTTCCACCGTTGGTTCTTGGACTAACACTCTTTGGAAACGACGTTCCAATGCTTTATCTTTTTCAATGTTTTCACGATATTCATCTAAAGTGGTAGCTCCGATACAATGGATTTCACCACGAGCTAACATTGGTTTTAGAATATTACCGGCATCCATTGCTCCTTCGGACTTACCGGCACCGACAATCGTATGAATTTCATCTATGAACAGGATAATATTACCTTCCGATTTCGTTACTTCTTTTAATACCGCTTTTAATCGTTCTTCGAACTCACCACGATATTTTGCACCCGCAATTAATGAACCCATATCTAATGAGTAAACTTGTTTCCCTTTTAAATTATCTGGTACATCTTTACGTACAATACGATGGGCTAATCCTTCAACAATTGCTGTTTTACCAACACCTGGTTCACCGATTAATACCGGATTATTTTTAGTCTTTCTTGATAAAATTCGTATCACATCACGAATTTCTTCATCACGACCAATTACTGGATCTAATTTATTTTGTTTTACTGCCTCATTTAAATTAGTGGCATATTTTTCTAAAGATTCATAAGTTTGTTCTTGATTTTGTGAAGTCACAGACTCGCCTCCTCTTAAATTATCAATTCTTGCTTTCATCTTGGCTTCGGTGACATTGTTTGAAATTAAATATTCTGTTAATGGATTGTTTTTTTGGTCAAATAGTGCTAACACTACCATTTCAGTCGATAAATATTGATCTTGTTGATCCTGTGCTAATTGATTAGCTTTTTGGAATAACATCGATAAGCGTTGACTAATTTGCTGTCCATACTGAACATTACTTCCTGTTATCGACGGCAACTTATCAATTTCTTGTTCGATTTTTCTTTGGAAATCATCCATATTTAATTGGAATTCATGGTATAAATTATAAGCAAAACTATCGGGTTGAACAAAAATGCGCCATAAATGTGGAATATCAATTTCTTGATGTTTTCTTGTCATCGCAATTTGTTGTGCTTGTGCCAAAGCTTCTTGCATGGCTGTTGTCATTTTTTCAATCATTCAATAACACCCCTTTGGTCAAATATAGTCAGTGAATTTTTCCTATAAAAGTAGCTCTCTTTAAGAGCTTAACTATATTATATACCTTTGGTTAAGAAAGGTCAAGGATTTTTTGACCATTTTTGACTATATTTTTAAATTAAAAAAGGGACAAAAGTAGTCATGAACTGACCTAGCCTTTTGTCCACTTATTTAAAAGATATTATTTAGATTTAATATAAGTCGTTCCGTTAGCTGCTGGTCCTTTAGAGTTTCCAACAAACCCAACTAATACAAAGATGGTGATGACATAAGGCGCAATTTGTAAATAAACTGAAGGGATGTTTTTAATAAATGGTATTTGTGACCCCACTACCGCTAAACTTTGTGCAAAACCAAAGAAAATAGCGGCCAACATCGCACCAATAGGATTCCATTTACCGAAAATCATTGCTGCCATTGACATGAAACCTTGTCCAGTAATCGTCGTAATAGCGAATTGTGAGTTAATTGATTGTGCCATAATCGCTCCACCTAAACCACCCATTAAACCAGATAATAAGACGCCTAGATAACGCATTTTGTATACATTAATACCTAAAGTATCGGCTGCTTGAGGATGTTCCCCAACAGAACGTAATCTTAAACCAAAACTCGTTTTAAACACAATAAACCAACAAATAATCGCTACCACAATCCCAACAAAAGCTGGTTGAGAAGTTTGACTAAAGAAAATCTTCCCTACCACTGGAATTTTTGAAAGAAGTGGTACACTCCAATAACCAAATTTTTGTTTGATAAAATCGGTTTGCCCTGCTCCATCAAACATGACACGCGTCAAGAAAACACCTAAAGATGGTGCTACTAAGTTCAATACAGTACCTGAAATAATATGATCCGCACGTAAAGAAACCGTTGCGACCGCATGAATAGAAGAGAATAATACACCAATTAAACCACCAAACAAAGTAGCAATCCAAGGTGTCCAACTTCCAAAAGTTTGAGCAAACTGAAGGTTAAAGATAATCGCACTAAACGCACCCATTACCATAATTCCTTCTAATCCAACGTTGACAATTCCACTACGTTCCGAGAAAACGCCACCTAAAGCTGTATAAATTAGAGGTGCTGAATAAACAAGAGTGGACGAAACAATTAATGCTAACATATTTACCATGCTACTCTACCCCCTAATTATTTGTTTTCTTACGATCTAAGAAGAACGTAATGATATATTGTGAACCGATAAAGAAGATGATGGATGCAATTGCGATATTAACAATTTCTGATGGTACTTTGGCAGCTAATGGCATTAACGTACCCCCTGTTTTTAATCCACCAAATAAAATGGCAGCAAATAAAGTTCCTATAGGGTGGTTGCCACCTAATAATGAAACGGCCATCCCATCGAATCCTATAGCGGGTGCTACACCGTTCATCAAGAAAATATTACGGAATTCACCTAAACCGTTCATTACGCCACCTAAACCAGCCAAACCACCTGATATTACCATTGATAAGATAATATTACATTTGGCATTCATCCCAGCATATTGAGCGGCAAAACGGTTTTTACCAACTGTCTTTAATTCGAAACCTAAGGTCGTTCTTTCCATAAAAATCCAAACTAGAATAACAGCAACAACGGCTAAGAAAATCCCTGTATGTAAGGTTGATCCTTTTGTTAATTCACTTAACCAAGGTGCACGTAATGTGGCATTGTCACCAATTTGAGGCGTTACATCACCTTTATTAGTTAACACATTTCGTACCAAATAGTCACTAATATAAACAGAAATATAGTTTAACATAATAGTCACAATAACTTCACTGGTATTAAAGTAAGCTTTTAATACCCCGGCAATCGCAGCCCAAAACGCACCTGCAATCATTCCAGCAATGATGGCTAATGGTAAGACAATCATTCTAGGTGCATCCGGTAAGGCTAAAGCCACCCAAATAGAAGCTAGCCATCCAGCTAATGCTTGACCAGAAAGACCAATATTAAAGAATCCAGCTGTATAAGCTACTGAAAAACCTAACCCGGTAAATATTAAGGGAGTGGCTGCTCTTAATGATTGTCCAATATTAAAGGGTGAACCCGCTGCACCTGTCCAAAGTGCTTTATAACCAGCAATCGCGTCAAATTTGAAAGCCCACATGATTAACGCTCCAAAGAAAAGTCCAATGAAGACAGTTAATATGGGAACTAAAATACTTCTAAACTGTTTGTTCATTGTTTACACCGCCTTCTTCACGCAATCTTAATACTTCATCATAACTTGTTCCTGCCATCATTAGACCAATCTCTTGTTCATTGGTCTCTTTCGCATCTAAGGTAGCGATAATTTTACCATCATACATGACAATAATGCGATCTGAAACATTTAATATTTCATCTAATTCAAAACTCATTAATAACACAGCTTTATTTTGATCACGTTGTTGGATCAATGCTTTATGAATATATTCAATCGCCCCAACGTCTAATCCACGCGTTGGATTAGCGGCAATGAGTAAATCCGGTTTTAAATCTAATTCACGAGCAATGATTGCTTTTTGTTGGTTTCCACCTGATAAGGCACGAGCTGGAACTTTTTCAGAAGCCGCACGAACATCATATTCTTTCATTAAACGCAATGCTTTTTGATTGATTTCTTTAAAGTTTAAGAAGCCGCCTTGTGAATAAGGTTTTTTATAATATTCTTGTAACACGAAATTATCTTCTAATTTTGTTTCTAATGAAAGTCCATATTTATGACGGTCTTCAGGAATATGAGCCATGCCCATTTCAGTAATTTCACGGGTTGATTTATTGTTAATTTCTTCCCCTTTAAAATGAACTGCTCCAGAATCTATTGGCATTAATCCAGTTAAAGCTAACACAAGTTCTGTTTGCCCATTGCCATCAATACCGGCAATTCCGACAATTTCTCCTTTACGGACAGTGAAAGATAAATTACGAACGGCATCTAAACCTCGTTCATTTTTCACTACTAAATTTTCAACTGCTAGCATCACTTCGCTAGGATTAGCTTCTGTTTTTTCAGTTCTGAAATTAACAGAACGGCCTACCATCATATCCGCTAGTTCTTTAGAAGTCGTTGTGGCTACATCGACAGTATCAATTGATTCACCACGACGAATTACTGTACAACGATCGGCTACTTTTTTAATTTCATCTAATTTATGGGTAATAATAATGATTGACTTACCTTCATCAGCTAAAGCTCTTAAAGTTAACATCAAATCATCAATTTCTTGCGGTGTTAATACAGCTGTTGGTTCGTCAAAAATTAGAATATCTGCACCACGATATAATGTTTTAATAATTTCTGCACGTTGTTGCATCCCCACACTAATGGTTTCTACTTTAGCATCAGGATCAATTGACAAACCATAACGTTTCGATAACTCTAAAATTTCTTCTTTTGCGGATTGCTTATCAATAATTCCAAATTTTTGGGGTTCACTACCAAGGATAATATTTTCAACAATTGAGAAGTCTTCAATTAACATGAAATGTTGGTGAACCATTCCGATTCCTAATTGATTAGCCGTTGTTGGATCGACAATCTCTACGGGTTTATTATGCATGTATATTTGACCGGATGTTGGTTGTAACAAACCGCTCAACATATTCATTAATGTTGACTTACCAGCACCATTTTCACCTAATAATGCATGAATTTCACCTTTACGCAATTCTAAATTAATATTTTTATTTGCATAAAAGTCACCAAATTGTTTGGTAATGTCACGCATCTCAATAACTGGATAGTTAACTTCAGTCATTTGGCAACCTCACTTTCTGATAGTAATAATAATTTACATCATCTATATTTTAATATAATTATTAAATAATGGCTATACTTTTTATGAAACTTGGATAG
>NZ_BCQX01000037.1 GCF_001552295.1 Globicatella sanguinis NBRC 15551
CTCAACTGTGCGGTGGTGAACAGACGAAGCGAAAATCATTTAATTTTCTACTTCTTGCTCACTCCCATAGAGAATGTGCGGACTTAGGTGGTATACTTAAAGAAAACAATTAAGGAGCCTAAGGATGGATATTATTCATTTAAAATATTTACTTGAAATAGTAAACCGAGATTTTAATTTGACAGCAGCGGCGCAATCATTATTTATTTCACAGTCCGCTTTAAGTCAATTTATTAAAAAGTTTGAACAACAACAAGGTTTTGATTTATTTCAACGGAAAAATGGCCGCATCGTTGGCCTGAGTAGTGCAGGTAAAAATGTCTATGCAAAAGCTGTTGAAATCGTTGATGTCTATCAAAATTTAGAGAATGTGATCGAACGCGAGTCTCAAATCAAAAAAGGGTTAATTAAATTAGGCGGACATCCAACATTTTTAAGATTGTTCTTTACAAAGTTTCTACCAAAATTTATGATTGAAAACCCTAAAGCATATGTCGAAATTATTGAAGCAGGTAGTTTAGAATTAAGACAAATGTTATTGGATGAGGTATTGGATATAGCTATCTTGACTCACCCAACCGGATTAAACGAAGAGAATTTTGAACAGTATCAATTGATGCGAACAGAAGCGGTAGCTTTTATGGATCCTAAACATCCATTGGCTGAAAAGCGGATTTTATCATGGTCTGATTTAGAGGCATTTCCTTATATCACTTACACCGATAAATATACATTGAATCATAGTATCGCAAGTAAAGTGAGTGAAACAGCTAAAAAGAACTTACTTTTTACTTCTGGTTCATGGGATTACATGATTGAATGTACCGTTAATAGTGAGATTATTGCAATCTTACCGACAGCCTATTTCGGAATGTTTAAGAAGCGCTTAAATCATATCGGTGTAATAGAAAAAAGATTTAATGATCCAATACCTTATATTCCGATGTTAGTGAGACCTCGTAAAGAGCGTTATACTTCTGTCGAATCATTTGTTTTTGAAAATGTCTTGGAAAATTTTTATGATGAAAAAAATATGTTGAAATACAATTTTTTAGATAATGAAGACTAGAGATATTTTCGTTAAAGGTAGGAGGTAAAACGATGAAAACGAGATTAACTGAGATATTGGGCATTGAATACCCGATTGTTCAAGGCTCGATGCAATATATGTCTTTAGCTGAATTAGCAGCGGCAGTATCCAATGCTGGCGGTTTAGGATTAGTTCCAGCAATGGCTTTTCCTAATGGAGACGAATTACGTAAAGAAATTAGAAAAGTCCGTTCTTTAACAGACAAACCATTTGGCTTTAATATTTCGCTGGTACCGGAAGTAGTGATTCCAGAAGTGATTTTGGAATATATTAATATCTTAATTGAAGAAAAAGTTCCAGTAATCGAAACTTCAGGACAAAGACCGGGTAACTTTATTAAACCTATTAAAGAAGCGGGTATTCCAATAATTCATAAGGTTACGTCGATTAAACATGCTTTAACAGCTCAAGCAGACGGTGCGGATATCATTACCGTAATCGGTACTGAAGGTGGAGGGCACCCAGGTCTAGACCAAGTAGCTGGCTCTATTTTATGGGCCAAAGCAGCTGAAGAGCTGACTGTACCGGTTTTAGCTGCTGGTGGTATTGTGGATGGTAAAAGTATGTATGCGGCGATGTCCTTAGGTGTCGACGGAGTCCTAATGGCTACGCGTTTCTTAGCATCTGAGGAAGTGGTAGCACCAAGAGAGTATAAGGAATTAGCCATTACATTACCTGAAACAGCAACCATTTTAACGATGAAATCTTTAAAAAATGCGATGCGTGTAGTTAGAAATAAACAAGCGGAACGTATTCTTGAAGCAGAACGCAATGGCGCAACGATTAAAGAATTGATGCCCCTGATTTCTGGCAAAGCATCCAATATTGCGATGATGGAAGGCCGGTTTGATGATGCGCAATTATCTGTTGGACAAGGGATTGGCCGTGTGCGCGAAATTAAACCAGCAGGGGAGATTGTTAAAGAGGTTATTGAAGATTTCTATAAGACACATGAATATATGACTGCGTTAGTAAAAAAATAACCAGTTAAATTGAGAGTGAATGTCTTTGAACTTGTCATCACTGCAATTCCTTTTAAGATAACAATAAGATGTAATGATTTTTGAGGTATCTGATCACACAAAAAATTTTGGATGATTGGCATCAAAACATTAAATCTAATAAATACAATACGACACTCCTCTTGTTATCCGTACTAAATTCGGTATGTATGATAAGAGGTTTGTTTTTTTAGGGGGGAGATTATGTCAAAAGTTAGCCATTATATTGAAGTAATGAAACATATTCCGGACTATGCTTATATTGCGACGACCTCATTAGGGATGGGCGGTTTGCCAGAGCAATTACTGAAGGGTTTAGGTGAATATTATCAAAAATATCAAAGTCCACGAGATTTGTCTTTTATTACGACCGGAGGGATTGGCATCGGACCTGGCAGAGGCCTCGATCATATTTTATATCCAAACTTATTAAAACGAGCCACGACCTCTTATTTATATTATTCAGCTAACACTATTGAAGCAGTTTTAAACAATGAGATTGAAATGTATTACTTGCCTCAGGGGATTATCGGACAACTCTATCGTGATGCTGCGCGTGGTGGAGTAGGCGTATTTAGTCAAGTAGGAACCGAAACTTTTATTGATCCTAAATATTTAGGAGGAAAATTCAACGAAAAAACCCGTCAACAAGAAGATGTGGTCAAAGAAATCTATTTTAATGATGAACGTTGGTTGCATTATCAACCATTACCTATTAATGTTGCTTTTATTAAAGCGTCTTATGCTGATACTCGGGGAAATTTATCATTGAAACGTGAGCCTTTTGTTTTAGAAGCCCTATCGATAGCTTCGGCTGTGAAAAATAATGGCGGCATTGTGATTGCGCAAGTGGAACAGGTAGTTGAAGACTACTCGATTCCTCCTAAAGAAGTGGTGGTACCAGGAGCGCTCGTTGATTATGTGGTGGTAGCAGATAAAAAGTATCATATGCAAACGGTCCTAACGCAATACGATCCGGCCATTTCTAATGAAATAAGAGTTCCATTATCCGAGTATGATCATTTACCACTATCCCCGAGTAAAGTTATTTTAAGAAGAGCGAGCCAAGAATTAGCCAAAGAGAGTTTTGTCAACGTAGGTGTAGGGTTAGCAGCTAATATTGGTCAAATAATTTCAGAATCTCATTTAATTGATCAGATTCATTTAAGCGTTGATTTAGGCTCAATTGGCGGTATGCCGGTGCCAGGTTTAGACTTCGGAATGAATTACAATGCCGAATCGATTATCCCGAGTCAGTCTTTATTTGAGTATTACCACGGTGGCGGTATTGATACGACGGTATTAGGCTTCGGTCAATTTAATCAAAAAGGGGAAATGAATTCAACTTATTTAAATGGAACGTTAAATGGTCCGGGTGGCATGTTAGATATCGTGCAAGGTGCTGATAAAATAGTTTTTGTCGGCTCTTTCACAGTAAAAGCAGAATTGACGATTGAAAATCAGCAATTGATCATTCAAAAAGAAGGTTATGCCACGAAATTTGTTGAATCTTTACCATTATCCAATTTTTCGAGTCATTATATGAAGTCTCTCGGTAAAAAAATCATTTTGATTACAGAACGAGCGGTGTTTGAAATTGATAATCAAGGGCAATTTGTTTTAATGGAAATAGCTGAGGGAATCGATTTACAAGGCGACATACTAGATTTAATACCTTGGTCGATTAAAGTATCTAAACATTTAAAAATAATGGATCCGGCTTTATTTGCTGAAGATTGGCAATTAACTTTAGAGTAAAATCGCGTGATGATGAGTGCAAGAAGGTGTATGGAGGCTTCGTTTAAGCAAAGCTTCCATATATTAACTTGCGCTTTTTTTTTTGAAAATAAATAAAGCAGCAGCAGTGAATAGCATCAAATGAGAAAATCGAGACTGTTAGTGATATAATAGAGAAGAATCCAAATAGAGAGGAGTCGCTTTAGTGGCAAACGATAAAATAATAGTAAAAGGCGCTCGTTCACATAATTTAAAAAATATTAACCTTGAAATACCACGTGATAAATTAGTCGTGGTAACGGGCTTATCAGGATCTGGGAAAAGTTCGTTAGCCTTTGATACTTTATATGCTGAAGGGCAAAGACGATATGTTGAGAGTTTATCTGCTTACGCACGTCAATTTTTAGGTGGGATGGATAAGCCGGATGTCGATTCCATTGAAGGTTTAAGTCCTGCAATCTCCATTGATCAAAAAACTACCAGTCATAATCCACGTTCGACGGTCGGAACAGCGACTGAAATCAATGACTACTTACGTCTGCTTTATGCAAGAGTAGGAACGCCGTATTGTCCAACACACCATATTCCAATCGAAAGACAATCACCTGAACAAATGGTCGATCGTATTTTAGAATTACCAGAGAGAACACGAATTCAGCTTATGAGTCCAGTGGTCCGTAATCAAAAAGGACAACATAAGAAAGTAATTGAAAAAATCATTAAAGATGGTTTCGTGCGGATTAGAGTTGATGGCGAAATATATGATGTTACAGAAGTTCCAGAACTATCGAAGAACTTAAAACATTCGATTGATTTGGTAATTGACCGTATTGTGATCAAAGAAGATATTCGTTCACGTTTATTTGATTCTGTAGAAACAGCTTTACGCTATTCAGGTGGCTATTTAGAAGTGGATGTCATAGGAGAAGAGCCAATCTATTTCAATGAACATTATGCTTGTCCACACTGTGATTTTTCGGTTTCTGAGTTAGAGCCACGTTTATTCTCGTTCAATGCACCATTTGGAGCCTGCCCTTCATGTGATGGATTAGGTTCACGCTTAACTGCGGATGAGAGTTTAATCGTACCCGATCCAAATTTAACCTTGGAAGAAGGAGCTTTTGCTCCATGGAATCCGATTAGTTCTAATTATTATCCATCGATGCTTGAGCAATTTGCTAAAAGTTATGGCATTCCGATGGATGTGCCATACAAGGATTTATCAGCTGAACATCAGCAAGTTTTGAAGTACGGTGCTCCTAATACGACCTTTAAATTTACCTACACCCCAATGATGGGTGGCGGCAAAAAACGAACCAGTGATACGGTTTTTGAAGGGGTTGTGAATAATGTTGAGCGTCGTTATCAAGAAACAAGTTCAGATTATACACGGGACGTTATGGCGCAATATATGCATGAGTTAGCTTGCCCTGTATGTAAGGGGCAACGTCTCAATCCGGAAGCTTTATCAGTCTATGTTGGCGATAAAAACATCGCAGAGTTTACCAATTTATCCATTCATGATGCAGCGGATTATGTTGAACAGTTAACATTTGACACTGCTAAAGAGATGATTGCTAAACCCATCATTAAAGAAATAAGTGACCGTTTAAGCTTCTTAAACAGTGTAGGACTAGAATATTTAACTTTAGATCGAGTCGCAGGGTCATTATCTGGTGGGGAAGCGCAACGGATTCGTTTAGCAACCCAAATAGGATCCAATTTAAGTGGCGTCTTATACATTTTAGATGAACCCTCGATTGGTTTACATCAACGTGATAATGCTCGCTTAATTGACTCATTACATAAAATGCGTGATTTAGGTAATACACTCGTGGTCGTTGAACATGATGATGAAACGATGTTAGAGGCAGATTATTTAATTGATATGGGACCTGGTGCAGGTGCTAGAGGTGGCGAAGTAGTGGCGGCTGGGACACCAAAAGAAGTCATGGCGAACCCAAATTCTTTAACAGGAAAGTATTTATCAGGGAAGGAAAAAATTGACATCCCCAAAGAGCGCAGACAAGAAGATAAAGGATGGGTAACGGTTAAAGGAGCCGAACATAATAACCTTAAAAATATCGATGTGAGTTTTCCGATTGGTCGCTTAACTTGTGTGACCGGTGTATCCGGTTCAGGGAAAAGTAGTTTAGTGAATGCCGTTTTAAAGACAGCCTTAGCACAGTTATTAACTAGTACCAAAGAACGTCCAGGTAAGTTTAGTTCAATCGAGGGTTACGAAGGTCTCGATAAGATGATTGATATTGACCAAAGTCCAATTGGGCGCACACCGCGTTCTAACCCAGCAACTTATACAGGTGTTTTTGATGATATTCGTGAATTATTTGCTCAAACAAATGATGCGAAATTACATGGCTATAATAAAGGGCGTTTTAGTTTCAATGTGAAAGGTGGCCGTTGCGAAGCATGTTCGGGTGGCGGTATTAATAAAATTGAAATGCATTTCTTACCTGATGTTTATGTGCCATGTGAAGTATGCCATGGTAAACGTTATAATTCAGAAACATTGGAAATTAAATTTAAAGGTAAAAACATTAGCGATGTTTTAGAGATGACAGTAGAAGACGCAGTTGAATTTTTCCAAGCACAGCCAAAAATTGCTCGTAAATTACAAACCTTGTTAGATGTCGGTTTAGGTTATGTCACATTGGGTCAATCGGCTACGACCTTATCCGGTGGAGAGGCTCAACGGATGAAATTGGCGTCGGAATTACAACGTGTTTCCACTGGTAATACCTTCTATATTTTAGATGAACCGACAACTGGATTGCATCCACATGATATTAAGAAGTTGTTGGCAGTGATTGAACGCTTAGTTGAAGCGGGCAATACAGCGGTTATCATTGAACATAATTTAGATGTGATTAAGACAGCAGATTATATCATTGATATGGGGCCGGAAGGTGGCGTTGGCGGTGGTCAAGTAGTTGCAACCGGGACTCCGGAAGAAGTAGCAGAAGTTAAAGGTAGTTATACTGGCCAATATTTGAAGAAAATTTTAAACCAATAAAATGTTATTCTTAGTTGGATAGCAACTCAATGGTCGAACTTTTTAAAGCAGGGCCAAAACTTAGATTATCCACTTAGGTTTCACCTACATTACCAACTCAATAATCTCACTTTTTTAAGCTAGATTAAAACTTAATAAGAACGCGTGGTTCGATTGGGTTTATTTCAGGCGCAGTGGTTGAGCAGTAGGGACAGCAACTATGTCTTATTTCTTTAGTTTGAGGACTATTGTGCTTGGTACCCGGTTAAAGTGACTGTCTACATCATTTCCAATATCAAATATGAGGGAAGGTAGACGAAGTGACAATCATTCGAATGTATACATCCTGTTCACTCTCAACTATGAGGGAGGTAGACGAAGTGATAATCATTCATTTTTTTTACTTCTGGCCCAATCCCCTATTATATCGTTACATCATTGCATAGAGTAGGCAGAAGCAGTTAGAATCTATCAGATTTTGACTGTTAGCCTACTTTTTTTAGGAAAAAGTAAAGAATCAGTCTAGGGACCTATGCATTTCAGGTAAATAGTTGGCATAATATAGTTGTAGGGTAAGAATGCCAGATATATCCATAGGAGGAATTAAAAATGACAGAAAAAGAAAGAATTATTGAATTAGTTAAAAATAATGTTATTTCAATGGACGAAGCTTTGCAGTTATTAGAAGCAGCCGCTAAAAATGATCATCAAGCTCAAGTAACAAGTAATGAATTCATTGAAGAATATAAAAATGCACAAAAAGATATTGAAGAAAAAGTTGAAGCATCTCAATTAACACAAACGCCAGCAACAGACGTTCAAGAAGAACAAGCACAACAAGTCATTCAAGAAAAATTTGAACAAGCCAGTGAAGAATTAGCTAAGAAGCAAGAAGCATTAGTGATTGCGGAGCAACGTTTAAGAGAAATAGAAATTTTTGCTGAATTAGATGATTTAACAGAGGACATGAAAACGCAACAAGCGAATTTGATGGCGAAAATAGATCATTTAGAAGCGGAAATTGAAGAGCTGTCCATCGAAATTGATATCAAACGTCAAGAAATGAGACAAAATACTCAATCGCAAATTAAAAAAATGGTAGAAGATACAACTGAACAAGTCACCAAAGCTGCCAAAAACTTTGGTGAAGAGGCCAAAAAAGAAGGGAAAAACTTACAAAAAACGATTATGGGTTATGTCAAAGATTGGGCTTCAAACTTTGATATGAAAGAATTTAATGTGAATGTACCATGGGTGAAATCACAAAGTTTTGCACACCAATACCAATTTGATGCAACAGATATTGATAAGATAGAAGTTAAAATTTTAAATGGTAATGTTAAAGTTGAAACTCATCCACAAGATAATATTATTGTTGACCTCGATATCGTTTTATATGGTAAAGAAGAAGTAGATAATATTGCAGCCTTCGAATCATTAAGTACCATTGACGGCGCAACGGATAAATTAATTATCAATATGATGAACCCACGTGTTGCGGTAGAAACACTGGTGAAAGTTCCATCAAAAGTATTTTCAGAATTATTCATTGATACAATTAATGGCGATGTCTCTTTAAAGGACCTAAAAGCCAAAGAAGTTAAATTATCATCAAAAAACGGAGATAATGAAGTAGCCAATATTACCGCTGATCTATTAGTATATGACGGTTATAATGGAGACTTTAAAATTAAAGCTTCTGAAATTAATGACATCGACTATCATGTTTTAAATGGAAATTTACGCTATGTAGATCAAGTAGGTAACTTAAAAGTTGATGCAGTCAATGGCGATATCGTGATTACCAAAACAAATAGTGAGGGCTCTATTATTAATGCGAAAACATTATCTGGTGATATTAAAATAGCAGTTCCTCAAATGACTAATCTAGAAATTGAGGCGGAATCTACTTATGGTGAAGTTCATCACCGATTAAACAATGTTAATCAGACTGGAAGCCATATCGGCCGCCAAGTTGATGGTGAACATGATTTGATTAAGTTAACGATTGCTTCTACAAGCGGCAATATTTATTTAAAGGACTAGGAGGGTTTTAATGAAAAAATTACAATTATCTCAAAGCGACCGCATCTTATTAGGTGTATGTGGTGGTTTAGGAAACTATTTTGAAGTTGACCCAACCTGGATTCGCTTAATTTTTGCAGCGGTATTCTTTTACCGTGGAACAGGCTTAGGTATTTACTTCATATTATGGGCAATTATTACTTTTAGCAATCGCAAATAGGGGTGAAAGAAAAATGAAACGATTATATAAATCATCTACTAATAAACAAATAATGGGTGTATGTGGTGGATTAGCAGAATACTTTAATATTGATGTAACAGCAGTTAGATTAATTTTCGGTATTGCGTTCTTTGTTTTTGGTGTAGGTTTTATGCCTTATATGATTTTAGCGTTTATTTTACCATATGATTATCAAGTAAACGCTAGTTCACGACCATTCAATCAAACAAGAACAAATGATGGGTATGTTTATCGCAACCGTCGTGAACGCTCAAATTCAGCAAGTTTTTCACAACGACCACAAGGCAATCAACCAAAAGATGTGACACCAGTCGATGAAGATGTGTGGAGTGACTTTTAGTAAATTTAATAATATAACAGATGTCAGTATCTAAAATTAAATTTCCTCATGAAATAAATTGGATTGTGAAAATATTAAGAAAATGCTGATGTTTGCGTAATAAACGCTACCGCTTTAGGACCTTATCGAAGGAGACCGAAGCGGTTTTTTGTGAGAAAAATTAACAATTTTCCGAACGTAAAATGACAATAAGAGCGAGAGCAGCAATGCTTTTTTCAATTTGAGCGATGAATGTAAAAAAGTTTCTAATGTTGGATTATGGATTAATCAGCTACCAAGAAGGTGTAGGCGTAAGCTAAATGATATTCTTGCTCAATTCCTAATTGTTAGGCTATAATTTTATATACAATAGACGTAAAAAATGAGAGGACATCCTTAATCTTATGCTAGCAAAATTAATTGAACCGAAGAACTTTACAATCGAAGAACAACAAAAAATATTTACTAATGAACAATTGAAAATGCTCATAATCCCTATTTTAATTGAGCAATTCTTAATGTTAGTAGTAGGCTTAATGGATACATTGATGGTCTCTTATGCAGGTGAAGCTGCTGTTTCAGGGGGTTGCTCTGGTTAACCAAATTAATGCCGTCTTTTTATCTGTCTTTGCGGCTTTAGCAGCCGGTGGTGCGGTTGTGATTAGTCAATATATCGGACGCCAAGAAAAAAGGAATGCAGTATTATCTGCAAGTCAGTTAATCATGTTGTCATTAGCGATATCGATTGGTGTGGCCATCATAATTTTAGCTTTTGATGAACCAATCCTAAGGGTATTATTCGGTCGAGTAGAAGCTGATGTGATGTCGGCCTGCTTAATCTATCTTTTTATCACGACTTTATCATTGCCAGCCATTGCGGTTTATAACGCTTGTTCTTCTATTTTAAGAAGTATGTCCGACACTAAAACAACGATGCGTGTTTCCATAATCATGAATATTTTGAATGTTGTAGGCAATTATTTAGGAATTTTTGTTTTTCATGCCGGAGTAGCCGGGGTGGCGATTCCTTCATTAGTGTCACGGGTGATTGCGACTGCTATTATGTTATATGTCTGTAGCAAAAAAGATCGTGTCGTCTTTTATCAGTTTTCAGATATTTTTAAATATGATTCAGCAATGGTTAAACGGATTGTCCACATTGCCGTACCAAATGGTGTAGAACAAGGATTATTGAATCTATCCAAAGTGGCTTTATCGAGTATCGTCGCGATGTTTGGCACGGTTCAAATAGCTGCTAATGGCATTGGACAAAGTTTTTGGTCGGTGTCTGCTTTATTTTCTTTATCGATGGGACCTGCTTTTATAACCGTTATTGGTCAATGTATTGGTGCTGGTGATTATCAGGCAGCTGATTATTATTTTAAAAAATTAAGTCGTATCGCTTATGTAGGATGTTTTATTTGGAATGCTGTCTTTACAGCGATGATGCCCTTTATTTTAACTTTTTATAGTCTAACGCCGGAAACGACGCGTTTAGTAATTATTTTATGTTTGATTCATAATTTCTTTAACTTTTTGATGCATCCTTCGGCATTCGCTTTATCCAGTGGGTTAAGGGCTGCGGAGGACGTAAAATATGCGATGTACGTTTCTATTTTAGCGACTTTTGTCGTAAGGGTCGTGTTCTCAATTATATTAGGTATTTGGTTACAATGGGGAGTAATCGGGGTTACTTTTGCGATGTGCTTTGATTGGATATTCAGAGCTGTTTTTATAGAATTGCGTTATCGAAGTGGTAAATGGAAAAACTTTAATGTTATTTAAAACAGAGTGTTAAATCAGTGAGTTAAAATTATCACTATGCGTAACACTAAGATGATAAATGTGTAGCGAAATCAAGGTAATTATGATACCATCAAATTAAATAATAAACGTTGGAGGTCCCGCCATGAATTCAGTGACGGTTAATGAGATTGTAGAAACATTAAATGTAAATTTTATTTTTGGAGAAGATTTTGGTGATCGTGAAGTAACGATAAGTGAAGTTTCAAGACCGGGTTTAATCTTATCAGGTTATTCAGAATTCTATCATGCAGATAGAATTCAATTAATTGGCCGTACAGAGTCCCGTTTTTTAAATTCCAAATCCTCTCAAGAACGTGTCGAAATATTTGAAAGAATGATTCAGCCGAACACACCGGCGGTTATTTTTACTCATATGGAAAAGGTTCCGGAAGAAATAATCCCGGTAGCAACCCGAGTGGGAATGCCTATTTTAGGAGCGCCATCCAAAACAGGACGTGTGCATGCTAATTTAACTAATTTTTTAGAAGGGCAATTAGCTGAACGTTTATCAAAGCATGGGGTTTTTGTAGAAGTGTTTGGGATGGGGGTTATGTTAGTCGGTTCAAGTGGTGTAGGTAAATCAGAAACAGCCTTAGAATTGGTACAAAGAGGCCACCGTTTAATCGCTGATGATCGTGTTGAATTATTTATGATTGATGAATTAACGCTTGTCGGTGAAGCGCCTGAAATTTTAGAAAATCTATTAGAGATTCGTGGATTAGGAATTATTGATGTCATGAATTTATATGGTGTTTCAGCTATTCGTCGTTCTAAACGATTGGAATTAATTATCGACTTAGTGTTAGATGATGGTACCGTAGAATATGATCGCTTAGGTTCTAAACGAGAAACGGAGCAGATTTTTGATGTGTTAGTACCAAAAGTACGTATCCCAGTTAAAACGGGTCGTAACTTAGCGGCTATCATTGAATCAGCTGCTATGAATTTCCGTGCGAATTCTTTGGGTTATAATGCTACGGAAGCATTTAATCGTAAATTAGATGAATTAATTCGCAAAAATAACCAATAAGGAGTTTTGATCAACGGATGATATTAGGACAATTGTCGCCTATTGCTTTTGAATTATTTGGTTGGCCAGTTCATTGGTATGGCATCATTATTGGGTTAGGAATACTTTTAGCCTATCTATTAATTGGTGCTGAGGCGCGAAAAAAACAACTTGATGGTGAAAAAATGTCAGATTTAATTTTTTGGACAATTATCATCGGGTTTATTGGTGCAAGAATTTATTATGTACTCTTTAGATTAGATTTTTACTTAGCGAATCCAACCCATATTTTTAGTATTTGGGAAGGTGGCATTGCGATTTATGGAGGAGTACTTGCTGGTATTATGACAATCTATTGGCTAACGAAGAAATATCAATTGCCATTCATTACTACGCTAGACGTTGCCGCTCCTGGTGTATTATTGTCGCAAGTCATTGGTCGTTGGGGAAACTTTATGAACCAAGAAGCTTACGGCTATGAAGTTTCTCGTGATTTTTTAGAGAAATTAAGATTACCCGAATGGTTAATTGAACAAATGCATATTAACGGCGCGTACCATCATCCAACCTTTTTATATGAATCGGTATGGAATTTTCTCGGATTTATCATTTTAATTATTTTGAGACGAATTCCAGGATTTTTAAAAGATGGCGAAGTCGCAGCAGGCTATTTATTGTGGTATGGTCTTGGTCGAATGGTAATAGAAGGGATGCGTACAGATAGTCTCTATTTAGGACCATTGCGTGTTTCTCAATGGTTAGCGGGAGTGTTTGTCATCTTATCGATTGTCTTTATTTTATGGCGAAGAAAAGATTTGTTGGTATCGGATTATACTGACAACCGATATTAGGAGGTTTTTATCGTGAAAGTAACAGTTTTAGGAACGGGTTCTTGGGGAACGGCTTTAGCTAAAGTACTGGCGGAAAACAATCATGAAGTATTAATTTGGGGACGAGATTTACGTGTCGTTGAGGAAATTAATCAAGATCATACTAATAGTCGTTATTTAAAAAAGACTCATTTACCAACGACATTAGTAGCGACTGATGATTTTGAAGCTGCTGTCCAACGTGCTGAAGCTATTTTGATTGTGATTCCAACACATGCAATGAGAGAAATCGTTCAACGAATCGAAGCAGTTCTTCAAGATCAATCCACTAAACCGCTAATCATTCACGCTACTAAAGGATTGGAACCTCACACGCATTTACGAATGACTCAAGTCATTGAAGAAGTGTTAAAAGCGCAAGGTTATCCAGAACCAGTGGTGCTTTCTGGACCGAGTCATGCTGAAGAAGTCGCGCGCCGAGATTTAACAACGGTTACGGCTGCTAGCGAGAATCTTAAGGTGGCACAAAAAGTCCAAGCACTCTTTATGAATCAGTATTTTAGAGTGTATACGAATCAAGATGTATTGGGTGTTGAACTAGGAGCAGCGTTAAAAAATATCATTGCCTTAGGAGCAGGGATTTTAGTGGGCTTAGGTTATGGCGATAATGCCAAAGCGGGGCTGGTGACTCGTGGGTTAGCTGAGATTACCCGTTTAGGGGTCAAATTAGGGGCGGATCCATTGACATTTTTAGGACTAAGTGGTGTAGGCGATTTAGTGGTCACTTGTACGAGTCCTCATTCCCGTAACTGGCAAGCAGGAAACTTATTAGCTCAAGGTCTGACTAAAGAAGAGGTTGCTCAAGAAATTGATATGGTAGTAGAGGGTATCACGACGACAGCGGTGGCCTATGATTTAGCTAAAGAAGAGCAAGTGGAAATGCCCATTACCAATGCTATTTATTCAGCCTTGTATCAAGGAGTTCCAGTACGCGAGGCAGTTGAAGGATTAATGTTGCGCGAAGGTAAACAAGAAGCAATCAGTCAAGATTAAGTGAGTTGATTACCATCTGGTTCAGGTTTGGACCTTATGATTGAATCAAATGCTGTGAAAATACAAACAAAAGGTTGAGCGGAAAACGCGTAGCAATTCGAGAGAATTCTATTCTAACTGGATTGCAATTCGCTGCATATCAAAGTGAAGATTATAAAATAGTTTTTTATGGCGAAATTATACGGGGTGGGCTAGCGAAGTGAAATTCCTTGAATTTTCTACGTCTAGCCTACTCTTTTTAGTCAGTTTGCAATCAAGCAAAAAAATATTCAAAAGTGAATACTCGTGGTAAGATGGATAAGAAATCAAAATAGAAAGTGTGAAACGAATGACAACTGTAGATAAAGAGATTGTTCAGGCCGATGTCATCATTGTCGGAGCTGGTCCAGGAGGACTAACGGCCGCATTGTATGCTTCAAGAGCAAATTTAGAAACGATTATTATTGAAAAAGGGATGCCAGGTGGCGAGATAAACAATACTGCCGATGTTGAAAACTATCCTGGATTTAAATTAATTAGTGGACCTGAATTGGCGAACCATATTTTTGAAAGTGCTATGGCTTTCGGGGCAGAGCATATTTATGGCGATGTGGAAAAAATAGAAATCGATGCCTTAACTAAAAAGATCCACACCAGCAAAACAATCTATCAAGCGCCAGTCGTTATTGTTGCGACGGGAGCTAATCATCGAAAACTTGGTGTGCCAGGTGAAGAACTGTTAGCGGGTAAAGGTGTTTCTTATTGCGCGGTCTGTGATGGCTTCTTCTTTAGAAATCGTCATGTTATCGTCGTAGGAGGCGGTGATTCTGCTGTTGAAGAGGGAACTTATTTAACACAGTTTGCTGACAAAGTAACGATTATTCATCGTCGAGATGAGTTGCGTGCGCAAAAAGTATTGCAAAATAGAGCCTTTGCGAATGAAAAAGTGAATTTCGTTTGGGACACTGTAGTTGAAGAAATTATCGGTGAAAATAATGTCGAAGGTGTAAAAGTCCGCAATGTAAAGACCGATGAAACCAGTACAATTGAAGCCGATGGTGTGTTTGTGTATGTTGGATTAATACCAAACTCTGATACTGTAAAAGAATTGAATGTTACTAATGAAGAGGGATGGATTGTGACCAATAATCAAATGGAAACAAGCGTACCAGGTTTGTTCGCTGTTGGCGATGTACGTCACACTAACTTACGCCAAATTGCGACTGCCGTTGGCGATGGTAGTCAAGCTGGACACATGGCTTATCAATACTTAATGAGTTTAAAAGATTAAGCAAATAATACGATAAGAAGGAGTGTTGCAATGATTAACAATAGCAGTGGAAACTAAGATTTTCATTTTCTATTTTAATCATTACGACACTTTTTTCTTTGTTAAGGAGAGAAAGTATGATGAAGAAAATACTGGTAACAGGGTTTGATCCATTTGGTGGCGAACAGATTAATCCAGCACTAGAGGCGATTAAACGATTGCCAATGTTGATTAATGATACTCAAATTGTAACATATGAAATACCAACCGTATTTCATAAAAGTGGTCGCTTATTACAAGATTATTTGCTGAAAGAACAACCGGACGCGGTGCTCTTAGTAGGACAAGCCGGAGGACGTTCAGCAATTTCTTTAGAAAGAGTCGCCATTAACATGGATGATGCCCGCATACCGGATAATGAAGGCAACCAACCGATTGATGAAGTGATTAATCCCCAAGGCTCACCTGCTTACTTTAGCACATTACCCATCAAGCGTATCGTTCAAGCGCTAAAACAACATCAAATTCCAGCTATTGTTTCTAATTCAGCAGGGACCTTTGTCTGCAATCATTTAATGTATTACTTATTAGATACATTAGCGTCTCAAAAAGCGAATGTTATTGGTGGATTTATGCATATTCCATATTTACCTAGTCAAGTCGTAGACCAACCCAATCAGCCTTCGATGTCATTGGAGCAGATAGTAAAAGCGATTGAAATCACTTTAGCAACGATTATTAAAAATCAGCATGACCTCAAAATTACTGGAGGAACAGAAGTCTAAAAAGCACTATTATAAATTTTTATAGTAGTTTTTTGAAAATCATGGTATACTGAAAGCGAAACGAGAGGAGTGATAACGTATGTCATGGCATAATACGTTGGAAACGTGGAAAAATTTTGATGGTTTAGATGAAGCACTTCGATCAGAAATCGAAAGTATGGATGAAGCAACTTTTGAAGATGCATTCTCAACTAGTTTAAGTTTTGGAACGGCTGGTATGCGTGGTGTATTAGGTGCAGGACCTAACCGTATGAACCTTTACACAGTTCGTCAAGCGACAGCAGGATTAGCGCAATTAATCATTGAAAATGGTGAGGAAGCAAAAAAACGTGGTGTCGCTATCGCTTATGATTCACGACATTTTTCTCCAGAATTTGCAATGGAAGCCGCTCTTGTTTTAGGGAAACAAGGGATTAAGAGTTATGTGTATGAAAGTTTAAGACCGACACCGGTTCTTTCATTTGCTGTGAGACATTTAAATGCCTTCGCTGGTATCATGATTACAGCCAGTCATAACCCAGCAGAGTATAATGGTTATAAGGTATATGGCGCGGATGGTGGACAAATGCCACCAGAAGATGCAGACAATTTAACGAAATATGTACGTGCGATTGAGAATCCATTAACGGTTGAAGTCGGTAATAAAACTGAATTGTTAGGTTCAGGAATTATTGAGATTATTGGCGATCTTGTGGATCAAGCTTATTTAGAAGAAATGAAAGCTGTGACCATTAATCAAGAATTAGTCAATGAAATGGCTGACCAAGTCAATATTGTTTATACACCATTACATGGAACAGGTTTATATTTAGGGATGAAAGCTTTAGAACAAGCCGGTTTCAAAGATATTAAGGTGGTAGAAGCACAAGCAAAACCAGATGGCGATTTCTCAACTGTTGCATCACCTAACCCAGAATCTGATGCCGCTTTCGATTTAGCCGAAGAATTGGCGGTTAAAGTGGATGCTGATATTATTTTAGCGACAGACCCAGATGCAGATCGCTTAGGAGCAAAAGTAAAAACGGCGGATGGAACCTATCAATTAATTACCGGGAACCAAATTGCTTCATTGATGTTAGACTATATTTTAAACGCCTTACAGCATAAAGGAGCACTACCTGAAAATGGTGCAGCTGTTAAATCAATTGTTTCGACTAATTTAGCGGATGCCATTATGGAAAGTTATGGCCTAACGATGGTAGAAGTATTAACTGGATTTAAGTTCATTGCAGAAAAAATTCAACAATACGAAGAAACAGGTGAACATACATTCCTAATGGGGTTTGAAGAAAGTTACGGTTACTTAATCAAGCCATTTGTACGTGATAAGGACGCGATTCAAGCATTAGTAGTGTTAGCTGAATTAACAGCTTATCATAAGAAAGAAGGTCGCACTTTAGCAGATGCGATTAACCAAATGTATGAAAAATATGGTCATTTCTATGAAAAGACGATTTCACTGTCTTTCCCAGGGTTATCTGGTCAAGCAAAAATGAAAGAATTAATGGCGAATATTCGTCAAGAAGGTATCTCAGAAATGGGTGGACTCGCAGTTGAAAAAACGGCTGATTATTTAGCTGGAACATTAAAGTTAAGCGATGGTAAAGAACGTCAATTAGCGTACCCATCATCTGATGCTTTAAAATATACTTTAGCAGATGGCAGTTGGGTTGCCTTTAGACCAAGTGGTACAGAGCCTAAAATTAAATTATATTTAGGAACAACCGGTCAATCTAAAGTTGAAGTAGAAGAAAAAGCAGAAAAATTAGAAACAGCGATTCAAGAATTAATTGGAGAATAGCAATAATACTGAGTAGAAATTTAGTAACTTCTACTCAGTTTTTTTCTTATGAGAGCGGGTAAGAAGTTGAATTTTAATTGGTATTCGATTCATCTGTTCCCCCCGCATAGTTGAGGCCACTCGACCACTGCGCTTTGAAATAAATAGATATGCCTGAACAGAATTTAAAAAGTTTTGCCCAGCCTCGATGCTCTGTCTATTGAAGAGTCAAGTTGAGGCCACTGACTTTACGCTCTAAAAGAATTAGCAGAAACCAAATATAATTTTTAAAGTTTCTGCCTGACCTCATAACACTCTTACGATAGCTTCCATAATCATCTTATAAGATAATGAATCTTTTACGAAAGTAATTGTGATTTTATATACAAATAAGTAAAAGTCACTAGCTATCTTTGTGAAGTTTTGTTATAATCTTGATAGTTATAATAGTTTATAACATTAGATTAGTGAAAAGGTAGGGGAAATTATGCACAAGGATATACCAAAAGCGACTGCCAAGCGATTACCAATCTACCATCGCTATTTACGATTTTTACATAATGCAGGGAAAAAGAGAATTTCATCAACTGAATTAAGTGAAGCCGTGAGAGTTGATAGTGCAACCATTCGACGCGATTTTTCTTATTTTGGGGCATTAGGAAAACGTGGCTATGGCTATGATGTAGATTATTTATTAGATTTCTTTAGTAAGGCATTGAATCAAGATCGCTTAACTTCAATCGGTTTGATTGGTGTTGGCCATTTAGGTAATGCTTTATTAAATTATAATTTTAGAAAAAATAATAATGTGCGTATTGGGGCAGCATTTGACGTTAATCAAGACTTAATTGGAAAAATATTATCTGGAGTTCCAGTTTATTCCATGGATGAATTAGAAGAACAAATCGAAGCCCAAGCAATTGAAGTGGTCATTTTAACTGTTCCTCAGGAAGTAGCACCAAAAGTAGTGGAACGTCTCGTTAATGTAGGCATTAAAGGAATTATGAATTTTACGCCACTTCGATTTGATGTGCCGAAATCGGTCAGAATTCAAAATGTTGACTTAACGACAGAACTTCAAACGCTATTATATTTCATCGATAGTAACATTGAAAATGATGATGATGACTATATGGATGTTCCATATAATTTCTCATTTTAACTTGGTAAATAATAGTTGAGTAGGTAGCCGAAGGGAAAATTTTGAGATTTTCTACTTCCTACCTACTTTTTTTGCTCTTTGTCAAATGGTGTGAATGGGAGTGGGCAAGAAGTGAAAATCAGTTGATTTTCG
>NZ_BCQX01000038.1 GCF_001552295.1 Globicatella sanguinis NBRC 15551
CTATCCAAGTTAACTAAATTTTTCAAGTTTATGCTTAGCCTCCTTATTCAATCGTGATTCTTTTTTTAGTTGTTCTTCATTTCTAGTGTGGTTACTGTTATAATAAAGAATGTTAACTCAATACAATAATGAAATTTATCCATATTATCCTTGAAAGGAGATTTTTGATGTCTAAAAAATCTATCGATACGATTTCTGATCAAATTGAATCCATCTTAACCTCGATTATTCATGATGAAGATGTATCAGAAAAAAATATTCATCAAATTGATGAGACCACTATTCAAATCAATGAACAAATTTATCATGTCGCTACCAATTATCGCGAAGGCTTTGATTTTGGTGCTTTTGAAGCGAGGTATCAAGAGTATTTTGAACGTTTTGATTTTATTGTAGGTGATTGGGGCTTTGAACAATTACGTTTAAGGGGTTTTTATCAAATTAATCGTCGTAAGGTGCCACGTGAACAAATCATTGATTACTTAGATGATTATTTAAAAGAATATTGTAATTTCGGTTGCCGTTATTTTGTTTTAGCAAAAGAAGAAGCATTGGTTAAATACAATCAATTACGAGAACGAATTAGCCAGGCTAAGCCACAGTCGAAACGACCTACAAAAAATCCTATTAATACGATTCATCAAAAACAACAAAATTCATTGACAACGAATAATGAGAAAACCAAACGGAAATCACGCCATAAACGTCATAACCAACGTGAACAAAATCAAGCTTTTCAAATTAAGCAATTAGGAAAGCAACATACATCACAAAACAAAAAAGCTGATTTTGAAGCCAATAAAGTGGTGAAATCAAAACAAAAACAAACTCATCGTACTAACAAACGAAATTTTATTATTAAACAACAACCTTAGAAGGAGCATTCAATGAAAAAGTATAAAGCTTATTTAATTGATTTAGATGGAACCGTATATTTTGGAAAAAGACGAATTCCAACGGCAGAAGCCTTTATTAAACAGTTGCATGAAAAAGAGATACCCTATTTATTTATGACGAATAATGCAACGAAAACGCCGGAAGAAGTGGCCTTAAATTTACAAAATAATTATCATTTACCAGCTGAACCAAAAAATGTTTATACTTCGTCATTAGCTTTAATTGATTATTTAAATGCACATCATCTAGGACAAACAGTCCATGTAGTGGGCGAGCCTTCCTTTAAAAAATTGATTGAAGATGCCGGCTATCAGATTGATCAAACAGAAAATGCGCAAGTGGTAGTGCAAGCACTTAATCGTGAAGTAACCTATCATGAACTAGCAACAGCCGCTAATGCTATTCGCCAAGGCGCTCCATTTATTGTGACCAATACCGATCGTCGTATTCCAACAGAAAATGGTATGATGCCGAGTTCAGGTGCGTTAACTGCTTTTATCCAACATACGACGGAAGTAGAGCCGATTATTATGGGGAAACCACATCGTCCTATTTTAGAAGGCTGCCTACACCGATTAGGTCTGACAATCGATGAAGTGTTAATGGTAGGAGATAATTACGAAACCGACATTCGTGTTGGGATTGATAATGGAATGGACACACTGTTGGTATTAACAGGTGTGACTCATCCGGAAGATGTTGCCAATTTACCGATTCCACCTACCTATGTGGTGGAAGATTTATCGCAATGGGAGCTTTAATATGATTCAATTCAAACAATTCATGCGCGTGTTGTTGATGATTGTTGCATTTATAAGTTTGGCAATTTCGATTGTCATCTTATCAGGCGGGCTGATTTATCGTGGCTATTTAAGTTTTGTTGATTTAGCTACGCCAGTCGGATTAACCAAAACACAATTATTAGTGAATATCGAACATATGATGGACTTTTTAATTCTACCTCAAGTTAAAACCCTTAATTTTCCTGATTTTTCGAGTTCCGCTGCTGGTATCCAACATTTTGTTGAAGTGAAATATTTAATGCAAGCTAATTTTGTTTTGACTATTTGTGGCTTGATATTTTTAGGATGGAATTATCAGTCTACTAACAAATTAGGTGTCAAAAAATTGCAATATCAACTCTCTAAATTAGCGGTTTATTTTCCGCTTCTTTTACTTTTTTTAATGGTCATTGCCTTTGATCAAATCTTTTTGTTATTCCATCAAGTTTTTTTCCGAAACGATTTATGGTTATTTGACCCTTTAGTCGATCCAATTATCTTAGTCTTACCAGAAAATCTATTTTTAATTTATTTTGTCAGTGTCATTATTTTATATGAATTATTATTAGCGATTTATCGACGCATTATGAAATAGGAGGAATGACCATGTTAAATGTCGGCACCATTGGTACTTCTTGGATTACCGAACAATTTATTCAAGCTCTAAAATTGACGAGACGATATCATATTAAGGGAATCTATTCTCGTAATGCCAAAAATGCCCGTGATATTGCTAAGTTTTATCAAGCTGATTATTATTGTGATCAATTAAATAATTTATTATATGATCCCACCATTGATGTTATTTATGTTGCGAGTCCTAATAGTTTGCACTTTCAGTACGCGAAAGAAGCGATTCGTGCTGGGAAACATGTGATTGTTGAAAAACCGGCCTTTGCTTCGGTTAGTGAATGGTATCAAATCCATCAATATGCTGAACAGCAAGGAGTTAAAGTATTTGAGGCAGCGGTACACTACCACAATCGCAATTATCGACGTTTAAGACAATTAGTTCGAAATTTACAAAAGGGACATTCACAACCATTTTTAGGGGCTAATTTTAATATTGGTCAATATTCTTCTCGTTATGAACAATATATTCAAGCGATGGCGGGTCAAGAAGAGCAACCAAATATTTTTAATCCAAAATTTGCGGGTGGTACTTTAATGGACATTGGTGTTTATCCATTATATGTAGCCTTGGATTTATTCGGTATGCCTGATAGCGTCAGTTACCATACCGTTAAAGGTCCAAATCAAATTGACTTATTTGGTAATGCGATTTTAAAATATAAACATTCTCAAGTAAATATCTTTATGTCTAAAGGCGTTCATTCGATTATGCCATCTGAGATTTACTTCGATGATGAAACAGTGGTGATTGAGGGCATTACTCGGATTGCGAGTGTTAAATTAATTAATAAAGCGGGACAAGAGGCTAAAGTAATCGATTATCGCCCAGAAAATGTTATGTACGATGAACTAATTGCTTTTGCAGAAGTATTGACAGATCCCGATAATATTCAGCAAAAAGTTCGTTATGAAGACTGGAAGCAGATGAGTTTACAAGTTGCACAAGTCATGGAACAATTAAGAAAATCAGCCAATCTAAAATTTAATTAAGGAGTCAATATGGCAAATTTTATTCAAGAACCTTTTAAAAAGATATGGGACCAGCAGGGTTTCGAGCAAATGAGTCCCATACAAGAAGCGTTGTATCCCATCATTCAAAGTGGTGAATCGGTGATAGCTGTTTCACCAACGGGAACAGGTAAGACATTAGCCTATCTGTTACCATTATTAGCGCAAGTTGAAAAAAATAATACTTTGCAATTAATAGTCTTAGCGCCATCACAAGAATTAGTTAAGCAAATTGGAGAGGTAGCTGAACTTTGGGGGCGAGCCAAAGAACTTGAAGTCCTAACAATTCTGGGTAGTGCCAATATGCAACGCCAAATTAATGCCCTGAAAGACAAACCGGAAGTCATTGTGGCTTCTCCTGGTCGTTTATATGAGTTAAGCGAGCAATCGCGTAAATTAAAACTTCATTTAGTCAAAGCCATCGTTTATGATGAAGCCGATTACTTATATGAAGATGAGCAAGCCATTACCATTGAAAAGTTTACTAATAAATTAATGCGTGATGTGCAAAAAGTTTGGGTTTCAGCTACTTTTGGTCCAGCGCTAGTTAAGGTGGCAGTCGAGATGGGAGAAAGTGTTCGAGTCGTAAACGTAGACCATCAGTCATTAGATAATATCGAACATTTTGGTTTGATTGTGCAAAATCGTCAAAAGATTCAATATTTAAAACGCCTTTCACATGTTGAGGGAATGCAAGCCATTGTCTTTTTTGAGCAAGTTAATGAAGTGGATCAAGTGGCAGCTAAATTAATTTATGATGGTCTTAATGTTGTATCGTTACATGGTCAATTATCAAAATTAGAGCGTGAACATGCTATTAATGCTTTTAGAGAAGGCAAAGCTACTTATTTATTGACAACCGATGTGTCAGCACGAGGTCTTGATATAGCAGACTTACCGTTTGTGATTCACTATAATCGCGTCAATGATGCTCGAACATACTTGCACCGTTCTGGTAGAACCGGTCGCATGGGTAATAAAGGAACCGTCTTATCATTATTAAATGAGCAAGAGTTCAGGGATTTAGCTCATATACTAATGAATGAAGGGGTTAACTTACAAGAACGCGCTTATTATCAAGGAAAACTCGTGACGATTGAAGAACGTGATGCGTTACGATTAGCGAATATTGAAGTTGAAAAAGAGCAAAGTATTAAACGCAAGGCGCAAGCAAAAAGTAGAGCCAATCAACCGAAATCTAAGAAAAAAGTTGTGAAGAAGAAAAATCGTTTACGTGACACTAAAAATAAAGGCAAACGTCGTGGCAAATAATCAATCAATTCATACGGCTTCTTACATCACTATTTAATGCCATTTAATCGATTAGGCATAACCCTACAAAAGAGAGAACTTAAAGTATAAATAGTAAAAAATAGGTAACAATAATAAAAGCTCATTGAAACCCAATTAACAGATTTTTTAATCCATATCGATATGGGGAGAATTTTGATTAAGCTCTAATTATAATCAAATTTCTTCTCTTATTTGTTTTTAAAAGATATAATTGAGATATTGTGAGTGATAGATTATAATATAATGAGTAAATATATCGGAGGGGTATCATGACTGAAAATAAATTAATTTTGACACTATTTGGCGCGACTGGAGATTTGGCGTCGCGTAAATTATATCCCGCAATTTATCGACTATACAAGAATGGTCATCTTTCGAAACAATTTGCCTTGATAGGAACCGGAAGAACTAAGTGGAGCCACGAGGATATGCGTCAAACTGTTAGACAAAGTGTCGCAAAAGAAGTAGAAGATGCAACACATTTGGAAGAATTCTTAACGCATATCTATTATTTATCCCATGATGTGAATGATAAAGCACATTATCAAAATTTAAAAGCTTTTCAAGCAGAGCTTGATCAACAATACCAAACCGATGGGAACCGTATTTTCTATATTTCATTATCACCTGCATTATTCCCAACCATTACCTTACATTTAAAAACGGAAGGCTTGATTACGGAAAATGGGTATAATCGCTTAATAATTGAAAAACCATTTGGACATGATACCGAGTCAGCGCAAGAACTCCAACTAAAATTAAATCAAGCATTTGATGAAGACCAAATTTTCCGTATTGACCATTATTTAGGCAAAGAAATGGTACAAGCGATTCGCAATATTCGTTTTGACAACCGTCTTTTCAGCGATATTTGGAATAATAAGGGAATTGATCATTTCCAAATTAGTTTGTTAGAAGAGGTTGGAGTTGAAGACCGTGGGGAATATTATGATCACTCAGGGGCAACTCGTGATATGATTCAAAATCATGCTTTACAATTATTGGCTTTGTTAGCGATGGATGCACCTAAAGATAATTCGGCAGAAGCGATTCAAGAAGAGAAAATTAAAATACTTGCATCACTTCATTTACCGAAGACAACCGAAGAAGTTAAAGCCAATTTTGTTCGCGGACAATATGGTTCTGCCGCGGATTTTAAAGGGTACCGTGAGGAAGAGAATGTGGCCAGTGATTCCAATACTGAAACCTATTTAGCAGCGAAAGTTGAAGTGGATTTACCTCAATGGGAGGGTGTACCATTTTTCGTAAGAACAGGAAAACGTGTCAATTCTAAATCGACTTTAATTGATGTTCAATTTAAACCGACGATGGAAGGTATTGCCGGAAATCATTTAAGAATTGAAATTGCTCCGCGAACAGGTTATCGTTTATTAGTTAACCAAAAGGTATTTGGCTATTCACATGATACTTATAGCATTCCGTTTGAATATTATTATACAGATGAACAATTAGCACAAACACCGCAAGATTATGAGCGTCTAATTTTTGAATGTATTTTAGGCGACAAGAGTCACTTTGCCCATTACTTAGAAGTGGAACACGCTTGGAAATATATCGATAATTTATTTAGTCACTGGCAAAAGATAGAACCCGATTTCCCTAATTATGAAGCTGGCTCTAAAGGACCACAAGCAGCTGATGATTTATTAGCTAAACACCATATAGAATGGCATCAATAACAAAAAAAGACCGCTATTTAACCGAGAACAATCGGTTAAGTAGCGGTCAGTTTTACATGATCTATCTGCCAGTAAATAAGAAGTATAATATGATAATGGATCCTAAGATAATACGGTAATAACCGAAGGCTTTAAAGTCGTTTCGTTTAATATAATTAAGTAAGAATTTAATCGCAATAACGGAAACAATAAATGCGACAAACATTCCGACACCTAAATAAATTAATTCTGCTTGGCTAAAGATAAAACCAAATTTTAGCAGTTTTTTCAAGCTTGCTCCAAACATAATTGGAATACTCATATAAAAAGAAAATTCAGTGGCGATAAAACGAGAAGTGCCAAGTAACAATGCCCCTAAGATGGTAGAACCCGAACGAGAGGTTCCCGGAATAATGGCTAATGCTTGGAAACAACCGATTAAAAAGGCGTCTTTAAAGGTTAATGTTTGGAAAGTATTAATCTCATGAGAGTGACGACTCTTTTGACGTGTTTCTATCCAAATAAAGGCAAAACCATAAACAATTAACATAGCGGCAACGACTAAAGGTTTATTAAAATACAACTCCATATAATCATCTAAAACAAGTCCAAATAGGACAGCTGGAATACTCGCCACCGCGACTTTAAACCAGATAAACCAAGTGTCCTTACGTTCTTGTGCGGATTTTTTAAATGAAAAAGGATTTAACTTATTAAAGTAAAGTAAGACTACCGCCATAATCGATCCAAGTTGTACTAAGACAAAAAATAATTCCTTAAATTCAGGACTAGAAGTCAGTGAGAAAAACTCTTCAATAATAATCATATGACCTGTACTACTAATCGGTAACCATTCCGTAATTCCTTGAACTATACTCAAGATTAAAATACGGATTAATTCTAAAATATCAATATTAAAATTCATAAATTTTTTAACCTCGCTTTCATACCTATTATATTATACACTTATTTGAAAAAATTAGCGATTATTTTTTTACTACTATGATTTGGTATGTTATAATATAGCTACTATACTATGATAGGAGCTAATATAAATGTTTGGATTTTTCAAGAAAAAACAACAAGAAAAAGAACCTGTAATTAAAGAAATAAAATTATATGCACCAGCTGATGGTGAGTTAATCAATATTGAACAAGTAAACGATGTCGTTTTTGCTCAAAAAATGATGGGGGACGGTTTTGCTGTCCTTCCAACGAATGGCTCAATTTCATCACCAGTAGAAGGAACAATTGTCAATGTCTTCCCGACTCAACATGCAGTAGGATTTAAAGCGGGTGAGTTAGAAGTTTTATTACATATGGGCATTGATACTGTTTCGTTAAATGGTGAACCATTTGAAACAAATGTAAATGAAAATGACAAAGTTACCGCTGCAAGTAAAGTATCTGAAGTGGATTTAGATGCTTTAGCAAATGAAGGTAAAGATAATGCGATGATCGTTATCTTTACCAATGGTTCAGAAGTGATTGAAGAGTATAAAATCACAGCATCAGGTAATGTGACCAAAGGCCAAGAAATTGGTTATATTACTTTAAAATAATCATATAATAAGAGTGTAGAGTCCCGAGAGGGGCTCTTTTTTTACTCTTAAAATGATTTAACGATAATTATTTGACTTTCTACTACTTGCTGCTCCTTGTTTTTGATGGTATTAAAATAACGAAGAAAAACGTATCTACTGTTCTAATACTTGTTTCTGATGGTTTAAAATTAGAGCAATAGCATCTTAGGTTTTACTTGTTAATTGCTCGTTGCTTTTGGTTGTGTAAGAACCGACGAAGTGAAAAGTATCTGCTTTTCATGACATTTTTGAGAACACTCAACTCAAATCGTATGTTACTAAATAAAGTATAAGACCGGGCAGAAACTTATGCGTTTCTGCCCAGTCTTATTTTGGGGATTGGTTTGTAGCTGATAAACCAATAGTTTAATTATCTTATATTTAAGCTTTTTCTAAATGCCAAATATCTTCGTTGTAATCATTGATTGTACGGTCAGAAGAGAAGTAGCCAGCTTTAGCAATATTCACTAATGAGCGACGTAACCAATTTTCACGATCTTCGTATTCTGCATATAATTCTTCTTTAGCATCGATGAATTCTTCTAAGTCGATTAAGGTCATGAACCAGTCTTTATTGATTAATTCATTGTGTAAACGAGTTAAGCGTTCTTCATTACCGATTGCCATCATTTCATCACTTACAATGAAATCAACTAAAGGTTTGATTGTTTCACGCTCATAGTAGTCTTTAGCAACATATCCATTAGTTTCATATAATTCGATGATTTCATCACTTAATTTACCAAAGATTTTAATGTTTTCATCACCAACTAATTCATGAATTTCAACGTTAGCACCGTCCATTGTTCCTAAGGTTAATGCACCGTTTAACATGAATTTCATATTACCAGTACCTGAAGCTTCTTTAGAAGCCAATGAGATTTGTTCTGAAATGTTTGCTGCAGGAATTAAGTACGTAGCCGCTGTTACATTATAGTTTTCAATCATTACGACTTGTAAGTGAGGGCTCACATCTGGGTCATTAGCAATGATTTCAGATAAGTTTAAGATTAAGTGAATCACATCTTGTGCAATTGTATAAGCTGGTGCTGCTTTACCACCAAAAATGATTGTAATTGGTGTAGCAGGAATTTCACCGTTTTTAATTGCAAAATATTTATGAATAATATATAAAGCTAACATTTGTTGACGTTTATATTCGTGAATTCTCTTAATTTGAACATCAATAATAGAGTGGTTGTTAATTTCAACACCTTGTGTTTTTCTTAGACTTTCTTGTAATTTCTTCTTGTTATCATGTTTGATATCATTTAAAGCTTTGATGACATTTTCGTCATCAATGTGATCTAATAATGCAGTTAAATCACTGTTATTACGCCATTCAGAACCAATCGTATTATCTAATAATTTTGCTAATTCAGGGTTAGCATCCATAATCCAACGACGGAAGGTAATACCATTCGTTTTGTTATTGAATTTTTCTGGATAGATATCATAGAAATGCTTTAATTCTGAAGCTTTTAAGATTTCAGTATGTAAGGCAGCAACCCCGTTAACACTGTATCCAAAGTGAATCGCAATATGAGCCATATGCACACGGTTTTGTTTATCGATAATTGCGACTGCTTCATTACCAGGATATTCTGCTTCAACCACTTCAGCTAATTGATGAATAATTGGTAATAATTGTGGTGCTACTTCTTCAATATCAGATAATGGCCATTTTTCTAATGCCTCTGCTAAAATTGTATGGTTAGTATAAGCTGTCATCGAACGAACGATTTTCACCGCTTCATCAAATTCAATACCACGTTCACCTAATAAACGGATTAATTCAGGAATAACAAAAGCAGGGTGAGTATCGTTGATTTGAATAATCGCATAGTCTGCTAAGTCATGTAAGTTACTTCCTTTAGCGATTGCTTCATCTAAAACTAATTGCGCACCATTTGATACCATGAAATATTGTTGGTAAATACGTAATAATTCTCCTGCATGATCAGAATCATCTGGATATAAGAATAAAGTTAAGTTTTCTAAAATATTACCTTTATCAAAGTTAATACCATCAGTAATAATTTCTGAGTTAACAGAATCTAAGTCGAATAAACGTAAACGGTTTTTCTTCTCTTGTTTGTAACCAGGAACATCAATATCGTAAAGTGTTGATTTTAATTCAAAATCTTTGAATGGCACAACATAAGAATGTTCTGAGCGGATTACCCAATCGTCGCCATCTAACCATGGATCTGGAATAGCAGTTTGTTGATTGTCTTTAAATACTTGACGGAATAAACCGTAATGATAGTTTAAACCAACACCATCACCGTTTAATCCTAATGTTGCGATTGAGTCAACGAAACAAGCAGCTAAACGTCCTAAACCACCGTTTCCTAATGATGGTTCATTTTCTGCTTGCTCGATGTCCATCATATTTTTGCCCGCAGCGGTTAAATCTGCTTGTACTTCATCATATAGACCTAAGTTTAATAAGTTGTTACTTAATAATTTACCAATTAAAAACTCAGCTGAGAAATAGTATAATTTTTTCTTTGTGTCATTGGTTGGTTGATCTTTTGATTTGTCACGAACAAGATGTAATAAAACCTTATATAATTCTTGTTCAGTACACTCAGCAACAGTCTTATTGAAAAGTTTGTTTGTATAATTTGATAATAAAGTCATTTGTTTTCTCCTTTTAAAATGTAAATTAGATATGTTATTAAAACTATGGTAATTTAACAAAATATTGAATAGTAGAAAATTGTCGATTTCCAAATGAACTAAATTTATTTGTTAGTTTTAGTCTTTGGTTTAGCAGCAACTTTTTTAGTTGATTTACTTTTTTCTTTTTCTTTTTGAGCAGCTTTAGCTTTTTCTGCTTCTTTTTTTACAATGTGTTGGTTTGCTCTGAAGTAGGTGACGGTGTAATCGGTCAACTTCGCTTCAATCGTTTCTGTAATAGCATCTTCTTTCATGCGCCATTTCCAGTTTTTACCAATGGTGGAAGGCTCATTCATACGTGCAGAATTATCTAAGTCTAATAAATCTTGCATCGTGAAGATAACATAATCACTTACTGAAGCTGATAATGTACGATTTAGAGCTTCGGCGATGGTTTCATCATCTTTACGATTAGAATATTTATCAGCATTATGACGGATATATTCAGGAACTGATTGATACCAACCTGTAATGGTTTCATTATCATGAGTTCCTAAGTAACTAATCGTATTACGCACATAGTTATGTGGTAATTCCATAGAGTCTGTACCATCAAAACCAAATTGTAAGATTTTCATTCCTGGGAAACCAGTTGCATCGCGCATATCAATTACTTCTTGGGTTAAGAACCCTAAGTCTTCAGCGATAATATTTAAATCGCCTAATTCTTTTTTGATTTGCTTGAATAATTTAACATCTGGACCTTTTTCCCAACGGCCATCAGCAGCAGTAGGGGAGCCAAAAGGTACAGCCCAATAAGATTCAAAACCTCGGAAGTGGTCAATACGAACCATATCATAAATTTTAAAACTTTCTTTCATACGCAGAATCCACCAAGAATATTTATCTTTCTCCATATATTCCCAGTCATAAATTGGGTTCCCCCAATATTGACCGTCATCAGAGAAGTTATCCGGTGGCGTACCTGCAACAACAATCGGCATTTTGAATTCATCTACTTTAAATAGTTTTGAATTCGTCCACATTTCAACAGAGTCAGCTGAAACATAGATTGGCATATCACCAATGATTTGAATATCATTTTCATTAGCATAAGCTTTTAATTGTAACCATTGAGTGAAGAAGAAATATTGGGTTACTTTATGAAACTCAATTTCTTTCACCAATTTTTTACGGTATTCATTTAATGCTTTTTTATCGCGTAAACGAATATCCTCATCCCATTCGGTCCAAGAAACTAAACCGAAATCTTCTTTGATTGCCATATACTCTGCATAGTCTTCTAACCAATGTGCATTTTCGGCAACGAATTGTGTGTATCCTTCTAATTTGCCTCGTTTTAAAAAGTTTGCGACAGCTTTTTCGAGAATAGGACGGCGGTTAATGAATATAGTGCCGTAGTCCACATTTTCTGGATCGTCACCAAAATCAACTTTTTCATAATCAGCTGGTTCTAAGAGACCTTCTTTACTTAATAGTTCAAAATCAATAAAGTGAGGGTTCCCAGCGATAGCTGAAAATGATTGATAGGGTGAATCACCATAACTAGTTGTACCTAAAGGAAGAATCTGCCAATAGGTTTGTTTGGTACGAACTAGGAAATCAACAAAGTCATAAGCTGATTGCCCAAATGTACCGATACCAAATTTATTTGGTAATGATGATATATGCATTAAGACGCCACTTGATCGGGCCATAACACGACCTCCTTTAATTTTGTTGTCGCATTCATTATATAAGGAATAAAAAATACTTACAAATGATTTTGGCCTTTTTCTAAATTCTGTTACCGGATAACAGTCTCAAAAGGCGATGATAGCAAGGTTTTCAATTTTGAGGAACTGACGAAAGATGACATGAAAGTTAGTCATTAATTGCCAAAAAGATGTTTTTATATCAATATTTTTATATCCTAATTATAACAAAAAAATATTTACTTAACCCCTTTCAAAGTTTGTTTTATAGAAAATTAAGTGGTAAACTAGTTATGGATTTGTGTCATTTTCGAGAAGATAAATGTCAACAAAATTTTATTGACAACAGTCAATTACCAAAAAAAGGAGGGTCACTCTTGGATGAAACGATTGTGTTTGAACTATTAGGTATTTCTTTTGGGTTGAACACTTTTTTAGCTATTTTAGCAACTGTCGCTATCGTCACAGTGCTTTGTGTTTGGACTTCACATAATTTATCGGTGGATAAACCAAATAAGCCTCAACTATTAATGGAAACGATTATTGAATTTGTTCGAGGCGTAGTAGGGGGAGCAATCGATGATAAAGGAGCACAAAATTATCAATTATTAGGATTGACATTATTGTTATTTATTTTTACCTCTAATATGATAGGTTTACCTTTAATATTACATGTGGGTGAATTATCACTTTGGAGAAGTCCGACAGCCGATCCAATTGTGTGTTTATCGATAGCACTTTTAATGATTTTGTTATCTCATTTCCTAGGGATTACAGAACAAGGAATGAAGGGGTATGTGGTGAATGGCTATTTAGAACCTTCAGCATTTTTATTCCCAATAAAATTAGTTGAAGAGTTTACTAATGCTTTGACATTAGCACTTCGTCTATATGGTAATATTTTCGCTGGGGAAGTTTTATTAGGTTTAATTGCTAATTTAGCCAATGCTAAAGGTGTCTTTACATGGGTAATAGGATTACCATTACAAATGGTATGGCAAGGATTTTCAGTATTTATAGGTGCCATTCAATCTTATATATTTGTAACCTTAACAATGGTATATTTGTCGCATAAAGTTGAAAAAGAAGAAATATAGTTTTTAAAGATAAGGAGAATATAAAATATGAACGCTATTGCTGCTGCTATTGCTGTTGCGATTGCTGCTCTTTCTGCATCAATTGGTAATGGTATGGTTATTTCAAAAACAATCGAATCAATTGCACGTCAACCAGAATTAGAAGGTAAATTACGTATGACCATGTTCCTTGGAGTAGGGTTAATTGAAGCGGTGCCGATTATGGCCGTGGTTATCGCCTTTATTTTAGTTTTCAGATAATTAAACTAATTAAGCTGACGATACTAAATGAAGGAGGATTAAAATGTTAATTGTATATGCATCAAGTGGAAACACCGCATTAGGCAATACGATCGTTACGATGATTGCGTTTGTCGCTTTACTGATGATTATTAAGAAATTCACTTGGGAACCTTTTATGTCGATGTTAGCACAACGTCGTCAAATTATTGAAGGAGATTTAGCACAAGCAGCTGAAGAAAAAGCTACGAGTACTAAAGCTAAAGAAGATGCTCAACAAGCATTAAAAGATGCACGTGCGGAAGCTAATCAAATTATCTTAGCAGCTAAAAAACAAAGCTTACAAATTCAAGATAATATGATTAAAGAAGCAAAAGAGGAGATAGCACGTCTTCATGAATCTGCTAATCAAGAAATTGAACAAGATCGTGAACGCATCTTAAATGAAATTAAAAATGAAGTATCTGATATTGCTATTGAAATTGCAGAGAAAATTTTACGCCGTGAAATTAAAGAAGAAGATTACCATAAATTGGTCGATGATTTCATTGCAGGAATGGATGATATAGCATGATGAGTGAAAATGAAACTTTAAATCAAACAAGTGTTAATGAATCGTTAAAGGTTAATAAAAAAGTTAAAAACGAAGAAGATGCTTTATTAAAAAAAATCAATCAAGAACGTATTCGTGATTCGATTCAAAAATGGAACGATGATAATCCTGATGCGAATCGTGAGCATTTTGAAGATGAACTTTTAGGAAAAATCATGTTAAACATGATGCATGATGAAGGAGATTCTCTTAACAAAGAACAAAATCAAAGTGAAATGTTAATGATTACCTCTGCGGTTCCTTTAACTGACGAGGAAAAAGAACGCATTGTGCGTAAATTTTTAGATATTACCAAAAAGCCATTACGTCGTATTACGACAGTCGTCGATCCAAGTTTAATTGCGGGTGTCCGTATTCAAAGTGAAAGTTACTATTATGAAGTAACGGGTAAAAAGACTTTAAAAGAATTACGACGTCATTTAGATCGTAATTGGCATTATTAGGAGGGATTGAAATGAGTTTAGAAAGATTAGATGAACGTCTTCGTCAACAAATTCGTCAATTCCACAGTGAAGAATTAATTGAAGAAATTGGAACAGTTTCTTACATTGGGGATGGGATTGCCCGTGCTTATGGATTAGAAAATGTCATGGTCGGAGAAATGGTTGAATTTGCTAATGGAACAATTGGGATGGTTCAAAACTTAGAAACCAAAGATGTCGGGATTATTATTTTTGGTGAGTATGTGAATATTCACGAAGGTGATTTAGTCCGTCGTTTACATAAAATTATGGAAGTACCGGTAGGAAATGGCCTATTAGGTCGTGTGATTAATCCTCTAGGTGAAGCGATTGACGGTATTGGTGAAATTGACTATAAAAAAACAAGACCTGTTGAAGCAGATGCGCCAGGAATTATGGAACGTCAAAGTGTTAATGAACCATTGCAAACAGGTATTAAAGCCATTGACTCTTTAGTACCAATCGGACGTGGACAACGTGAGTTAATTATCGGGGATCGTAAGACCGGTAAAACATCTTTAGCAATTGATACGATTTTAAATCAAAAAGGACAAGATGTTATTTGTATTTATGTCGCGATTGGTCAAAAAGAATCAACTGTAAAAAACATCGTGACGACATTGCAAGCACATGGTGCGATGGACTATTCAATTGTAATGAGTGCAAGTGCTTCACAACCGGCGCCATTACTTTATTTAGCACCATACTCTGCAACGGCAATGGCCGAAGAATTTATGTATGAAGGCAAGCATGTTTTAATTATTTACGATGATTTATCTAAACAAGCAGCAGCTTATCGGGAAATGAGTTTATTATTAAAACGTCCACCAGGTCGTGAAGCTTACCCTGGAGATGTTTTCTATTTACATTCTCGTTTATTAGAGCGTTCTGCAAAATTATCTGATAAGTTAGGTGGAGGTTCGATTACTTCACTGCCAATTGTTGAAACGCAAGCAGGAGATATTTCGGCCTATATTCCAACGAATGTCATCTCCATTACCGATGGACAAATATTCTTGGAAAGTGATTTATTCCACTCTGGTGTCAGACCCGCAATTAATGCCGGTTTATCGGTATCGCGTGTGGGTGGATCGGCACAATTAAAACCAATGAAACAAGTGTCCGGTACTTTACGAATTGATTTAGCTAGTTACCGTGAATTAGAAGCCTTTACACAATTCGGTTCAGACTTAGATGCTTTAACACAACAAAAATTAAATCGCGGACGTAGAACGGTTGAAGTGTTAAAACAACCTTTACATAAACCAGTAAGTGTTGAAAAACAAATCATTTTATTCTACGCCTTAAATCATGGCTATCTTGATAGTGTTGGGATTGATAAACTAAAAGAGTATGAACAATCACTCTATAATTTCTTAGAAGAACGTTATGATGTTGTTTTACGTGATATTAGTCGCAACCATCGAATGCCTGAAGAAGATTTATTACAAACCATTTTAGAAGAACATTCTCAAATAGCACAATAGATTTAGAAAGAGGTAGTGGTATGTCATTAAACCAAATAAAAAAAAGAATCGACTCCACTCGCAAAACAGCTCAAATTACCAAAGCGATGCAGATGGTTTCTGCTTCTAAATATAATAAAATGGTGCAAACTTCGAGTCGTTATTTTACTTATGGCCAAAAACTAAAGAAAATGGTTGCCCGTTTAGGTAAACAACAATTTGATTTATTAGATGATGGTGTACCGATGGATGTCAATGAAGTAAAAGATATTGATTTTCATGATATGTTAATTGAAAGACCGATTAAGAAAACCGGTTATTTAATTATTACATCAGATAAAGGTTTAGCAGGTGGCTACAATCATTCGATTTTAAAAGCAACCGAAACGATGTTAAAACAAGACCATCAAGATAAAAGCGAAGTGGTAGTGTTAGCAATAGGGGAACCGATCGCAAAATTTTGTCGCGATGAAGGGTATGAAGTCGCTTATGAAATTCATAATTTAACCGATCACCCTAGCTTTTTTGAAGTGTCGAAGATTGTAAAAAAAGCGGTCGAACTATTTAAAGAACAAGTCTTTGATGCCTTATATGTTTGTTATAACCATCATATTAATCCAATGACTTCTCAATTTCGTGCTGAACAAATTTTACCCATTACCGATTTAGAGTTAGAGGAAGAATTAGAAAATACCGAAACAGAAGTTGAGTTTTTAATTGAACCTTCTGAAAGCGAACTACTAGATGTATTATTGCCTCAATATGCTGAAAGTCAAATATATGGTGCAATTATTGATGCAAAAACATCTGAACATGCTAGTCGTATGAGTGCGATGCGTAGTGCGACGGATAATGCAGAGGAAATGATTGAAAATTTAAAACAACAATATAATCAAAAAAGACAATTAAAAGTAACGAATGAAATTATTGAAATAATTAGCGGTGCACAAGCACTGAATGATTAGAAGGAGGAATGTTGTACATGCGAATTGGTCGTATTGAACAAGTTATTGGACCCGTAGTCGATGTCACTTTCCCAATTGAAAATGGTGGTCCTGACATTCATAATGCATTAATTGTAACGAACGCTGATATGGCGGATGTAATGCAAGAAAATATTTCGGATGAAGAAAAATTATTAACCTTAGAAGTTGCACTGGATTTAGGTCATGGAATGGTCCGGACAATTGCGATGGAATCAACCGATGGTTTGGAACGCGGCATGACAGTTGTGGATTATTTAACACCGATTAAAGTGCCAGTAGGCGAAGCCACTTTAGGTAGAGTATTCAATGTTTTAGGTGAGACAATTGATGAACTAGAACCGGTTGGCGACGATGTTGAACTCAAAAGTATTCATCGTGAAGCCCCTAAATATGAGGACTTAGATAATAGTTTTCATGTTTTAGAAACCGGAATTAAGGTCATCGATTTATTAGCTCCTTATATTAAAGGGGGAAAAATCGGTTTATTCGGTGGTGCCGGAGTGGGTAAAACGGTCTTAATTCAAGAATTAATTCATAATATTGCAGAACAATTAGGAGGTATCTCAGTTTTCACTGGGGTTGGAGAACGTACCCGTGAAGGGAATGACCTCGTTTTTGAAATGCGAGAGTCAGGTGTAAGCAAGAAGACGGCCATGGTTTTCGGTCAAATGAATGAACCACCTGGAGCACGTATGCGTGTTGTCTTAACAGGACTTACAATGGCGGAATATTTCCGTGACGAATTGAAACAAGACGTCTTATTATTTATTGATAATATTTATCGTTTTACTCAAGCAGGTTCCGAAGTGTCAGCCTTATTAGGTCGTATGCCTTCAGCAGTAGGGTATCAACCAACTTTAGCAAGTGAAATGGGACAAATGCAAGAACGTATTACGTCAACGAAGCACGGTTCCATTACATCGATTCAAGCGGTATATGTGCCAGCCGATGACTATACTGACCCTGCTCCTGCGACAACCTTTGCCCATCTAGATGCGACTACCAACTTAGAGCGCCATTTAGCAGAACAAGGGATTTACCCAGCTGTTGACCCATTGGCATCCACTTCAAGTGCTTTATCTGAAGAAATAGTGGGTCTGCGTCATTATGAAATTGCCCGTCAAGTGCAAACTGTTTTACAACGTTACCGTGAATTGCAAGATATCATTGCCATTTTAGGGATTGATGAATTATCAGATGATGAAAAAATTACGGTGAAAAGAGCCCGTCGTATTCAATATTTCTTATCGCAAAACTTCCATGTGGCTGAAGCTTTTACTGGTTTACCTGGATCTTTTGTCACTATTCAAGAAACACTAGATGGCTTCGAAGGTATTTTAAATGGTAAATACGATACTCTTCCAGAAGAAGCTTTCCGTAATGTTGGAAATATTGATCAAGTGATAGAAAAAGCGAAAAAATTAGGTGTAAGTCTACCGGAAGAATTAGAATAAGGAAGTGAATGAATTGGCAAATAATGAAAATACTAGTCGTCCATACATGACTGTGACCATTTCATCACCTGATGGTATTATCTATGAACACCATTCCTATAGTTGTAATGTAAAGACAACCCAAGGCGGATTAACCATTATGCCGAATCATATTCCTATTTTAACGCCACTAGTCATTTCGGCTGTTAAAGTAACACGAGTGGAAGATGGAGAACCTGTTGATTATATTGCGATTAATGGTGGCATCCTATCAATGGCGAACAATCAATTAGAGATTATTTCTAACTATGCTGTTCGTGCTCGTGACATTGATGAAGCAGCCGTTGAAATTCAAAAACAACAAGCTGAAGAAGATATGGCTGCCGCCTTAAGAGAGAAAGATTCTAGCAAATTTAAGCGTGCGAAAATTTCACTAGAAAGAGCTATCAATAAAATTGCCGTTAGTCAACATCGTCGTTTATAAGATGATGAGTTGCCAATAGTGCCTCTCTTCTTTTAAGGAACAAAGGTTGGTTAACATCTAAGGTGTTGATCTCTACTTAATACAACACAACGAAATAATAAAACCCTAGAAATTAGGGGGGACGGGCATAAACTTGATAAACTTACTTAAGATTATTGTTCG
>NZ_BCQX01000039.1 GCF_001552295.1 Globicatella sanguinis NBRC 15551
AACATAATCTGTACTTGAAATAATCGTATCGTTTGGGTTTCGTTTAATAAGATATAATCAAGTCAGAAAGAGTAGCCATCCGTCGTATAATCGGCAACATTATGTTCTAATTAATATAACAGGACCTTCTTATCCAATTAAAGACAAACTATCCCCACGAAAAAGTGGGGAATCTTAAGTGAGACAAATTGGGATTTTTAAGTTGACTTTTATAACGAGTACCAGATGAGTATCAGTTAAAAATTTTGTCACTATCATGATTGTACTTCCCTTCATAATAAAAACTAATCAAATTTTGAAAAAGGATGCTAACGGCTTAATCGAGCATCGCAAAAGAGTATGCTAGCACCATATCAGGCGCAATATCTTTTCTTTCTTGGTATAATAATTAAAATAAGTGTTAGGAGAGTGATTAAATTATGAATCAACAAACATACATCATGTTAAAACCAGATTGCTTGAAGCGTGGCTTGATGGGAGAAGTGATTTCACGGATTGAAAAGAAAGGATACCGTATTGTACAAGCCAAATTAATGACCCTTGATGCATCGATTATTGCCGAACATTATGCTCATCTGATCGACAAGCCCTTTTATCCTAGGCTCGAACAGTTTATGTTATCAGGCCCTGTCTTTGGCATGGTGGTAGAAGGAGAAGAAGTAATTCAAGGCATGAGAGCCATGATGGGACCAACAAATGTCTTTGAAGCAGCACCCGGTACGATTCGTGGAGATTATGCAACGGATGTCACTTATAATCTGATTCATGGATCAGACTCTCTTGAAACAGCTAAAGCAGAAATCAACCGATTTTTCAACTGATTATAAGCTCACTTCCATTGGCACTCTATCCAGTTATTACCGCGGTAGTGTTGACGTTTATTATGCATAAGATTTAAAACAGCCTTTTTATGTTGTATTGGCAATAGCATTATCAATGATTACAATCATTTCAAAGAATCTTTTAGCTATGAAGAATACGAAATTATCTTAAACCTATTATTTGATTATATTTATACTGACTCTCAGCATAAATCCATTCATCCATAATCTCGCTTAGTAAGAAAGACGTCCATGAGAGAGAGAATAAGACTATACATTGCTTAGCAAAATTTATCTCATCACGAGTTTGAATGGTTTAAATCGATCGTTGTCAATGTCTTTTGCCCATATCCTATGCTATATCCCTAATATAAATCATTGAAACTAAATGATGTGAGCTAACTATCACGAAACAAAATAAAAAAGTTAGGCATTTCACCTAACTTCGTTTGTTGCTATGAAATCACTTCGATTTTCATTCTTTATTAGCAACACATCGTAATAATCATTGAAATTATGCCAATCTAATTAACTGATTCAAATCTAGCACCTGATCATATTTACTAAGATTGCTAGAATCTATGTGCGTAATATTAATCAGGCAAATATCATCTTGATCAAGCAAATAATTTTCGATTCGATGGTAATTTTCTTTATCCAAGGCTGATAATGATTCATCCAAAATGATAAATTTCTTATTTTGTAAGAGCGTTCGAATGATTATCATGCGTTGCTTCTGGCCGCCAGAAAGATTGCCACCTTCGATAATCAACTCGTTCAAATCATTAACCCTTTCATCCAAACTGAATTTTTCCAATAATTGTTGCAATTCATCATATAAAGTACTAGTTATTTATCAATAAAACCCCATCAAAATATTTCAGTAACTGTAAATGATGGGGTTTAAAATTTATGCTAAAATTATTTCTAATAATGGATTAATTATATTGTTTCCTATTGAATAACTTATTAGATTTGATATTTTTTGTTCAATTGTACAATCAGTTTTAATAATCCCATATAAGATTTCTTTATCTTTATTTTGTATTTGTGCTGCCTTTAGAATGTTCAACATCTTCTCAACTTTGAAATTATTCATATCTAGATTATCAGATGTATCAAAGTATATATCAAATTTATTTTTTACATCCATGCGCGTTGTTTGAATTGTACTAATATTTAAACTATCATCATAATCTATTTCTGCCCTTATATACGAATCATTCTGACATATCGTGGCATCAACTACTTTAACACCATATAACTTTATTTTCCAAGTCCTAAAGTGAGGAACTACTTTGATATTCCCTTCTCCTCCATATATTGAGATTTTGTTGTTAGAATTATCAAATTCAATCAGCGTAGACATTCCTTTTTCTACATTTTCTTTTCCTGTATAATCTTCTAACAGACTAAATTCACCTGAATCGCCACTACCAATAATCAGTTCTAAATGTTCCGGATTTTCAATTGAATTGGTAAACTCATCTAAATTTGCAAGAGGAATGATTGAACCCTCTTTCAAAAATAAACCTAATCTTTCAATTGGTCTGAAAATATTTATATTTCGATCTCCACTGTATTTTAGGCCTGACTGCAAGTCATACCAGTTGCCTTCAGGCAACCATATTTTAAACTTCCCTAAAAGTGATTCTTTATCGATTTTTTTTGTAATTGGTGCAACAATGATCTCTGAACCAAAATAGTATTGATTTGGAACATTATAACTGTTCTCATTTTCTGGATACTTATAATACATTGGTTGGATAAGTGGCAGGTTTTTTTTATTCGAAAGTATATTCATGGTGTAAATATAAGGAACAAGCTTATGTCTAATTCTTAAATATTCACGCATTAAATCACCAATAGGTGGACCATAATTCCATGGCTCTTTCATTAAAAATTCTGAGTCCGCACTATGTAATCTGTTTATTGGTGAGAAGACCCCAAACTGAAGCCACCTTAGCATCAATTCATCATCACGTATACCGTGTCTATGTCCTCCAACATCGTGGCTCCACCATCCGTATCCAATATTAGACGCAGTTGCCGTAAAATATGGTTGAAAATCTAAAGAATCCCATGAAATAACTGTATCCCCGGAGAAACCAATTGGATATCTATGACTACCTGGTCCTGAATATCTAGATAAAGTTATACCTAAATTATTATCTTTCTGATTATCATTATAATGGTAATGATTTAATACCCATAATGGATCCACTGACTCATCAATACTTTGCGGTCCTTGTTGCCAATCTACCCACCAAAAGTCAACACCTATTTCCTCATTTGGATGATAAATGTGTTTAAATGTTGATTCCATAAATTTTTGTGAATCAGGCAAGAAATCTATGTACTCTTTATTTTCAGTATCAATTTTTAAATCACTAGCCATAACTTCATACATATCCTCAAATGGTCTAATACCTGACGACGGATGTATATTTAATGTTGTTGCTAAATTTCTTTGCTTTAATCTTTCTAAGAACCTTTTGGGGTTTGGAAATAGTTCATTATTCCATGTATAGCCTGTCCATTTACTACCATACTCATCAGGAATATCTACTAAATGCCAATCCATGTCTATCACAGAAACTGAAAAAGGTATTTTTTCATCTTGAAATCTATCCATTAGAGCTACATAGGAGTCCTCTGAATAAGGATAATATCGACTCCACCAGTTACCTAGTGTATATCTAGGTAACTTAGGCTGAGGCCCAGTTAATTGATAAAAATCATCTAATGCTTGAAAATAATCATTTTTATACCCGAATATGTAAATATCTATCTGATTAGATTCTCTTTTTTTATACCAACCATCACTCTTAAAAACCGGGGTGTTTGAATCATCAAGCATACTTATGCCATATTTTGACATAAGCCCTGGTTCTAATTCAACAGCTCCATCTGCGAAGTCAAGTGTCCTTGCAGTCCCACCTAAGTTTTTTGTGATATCTCCATAATGCCAAATTCCTCTATATGGATGGTTAACTTTTCCATTCAACTCAATACTTAGACCATATGGTGAGAACTTTTGTTTGTCATATTTTAGTATTAAGTCATCTGTTACTATTTTTATTCTATTTTCTGACTCATATACCTGAAATTTTGGTGTTTTAAAGTCTCTATTTAAAACCATTTTTGTTTGAGAATCCTCAAATATATTCTCTTCAGAGTATTCGAGACGAATAAGCTTAGAAGTTAATATTGTAAACCTAAATTTATTACCTTGCACAATAGATTTTTTGGGAGCGACTGGATTATATTCCTCGTAATATTTTTTGTACATAGTAGTTCCTTTCTTCTATATCTTATGACAAAAAAAGAGGATGTTTTTATAACATCCTCTGTAAATATCCCACGAAGGAAGTTAATAAGTTATTTTATTACCCTTCTATTCATCATCTTCATCAAATTCTTGGTTTTCTAAAATGTCATTTACATATACTATCTGATTTTTTGATTCCTCTATCAAATTACTGATATCGTTATGTGCTAAATCATTGTCATTTAATCTTAAAATTACCGACATGATAATAGGTAAATTCGCACCCGCTATTAATTCAATATTATATTCTGATAGCAGTTTTGTAAATTCTTGATTTACTGACCCCCCAAGTAAATCAGTAAAAACAAAAATTTGTTCCTCTTTTGAAAAGTCTTTTAAAGTATCTATGATTTGATTTTCCACGGATTCATTTTCAACATATGCATTGATATCTATAATATCCACAGTATTTGGAATAATATAATCAAGTGTGTGCTTGAATCCTTTCGCTAATTTATGATGTGTAGCTATAATAATTTTCTTCATATAATTATCCCCTATCTAACATTTTTATGGAGCTACACCTAAAACTCCAAAATAAGACCCTATTAAAGAAATAACAACAATTGTGAAAATAATTCTCAAGAATCCCCATTTCTTTTTCTCCATTAACCAGTAAACTAAACCAGTTAATACAACAGGTAATAATGCTGGTAAAATTTGATCAAAAATTCCATCTTGTAATGCAAGCGAAACATCTCCAAAAGCGAATTCAAGTGGTGTGTATACTTTTACTACAGTAGCAATTAAACTTCCCACAACAGTTAATCCCATAACAGATGCGGCTTCAGTAATAGCCGTAAGTCTATCTGCCATATCTGTTATTAATCTTGCCCCAGATTCATAGCCAAGATCAAATAATTTTATACGCATCCACACTAGTGCAATATTCAATACCATCCAAATAATTGCTCCGATAGGATTACCATCCAATGCCATATACCCACTAATTGATCCCATGATTGTAGGATATAGGACCCATAAAAGTGAATCTCCAATTCCGGATAAAGGTCCCATTAATGATGTTTTAATGGAACGTACTGCATCAAGAGATTCTGTTCCCTGCTGCTCCTGCATCGCAATGTCTGCTCCAACTACAAGAGGTCCCATATAAGGAGTGATATTGAAGTATTCAAATTCTACTTTCATTGCTTCAACATAATCATCGTCATTAGGATAAATTTTCCGAAGTGTATTCGCTACTGACCAAGCATATCCAGTTCCTTGTAGAGTACCATAATTGACGTTATTACTTCCTATAAACGACCAGCGCCATGCAGCATTTCTAAGGTCTTTTTTTGATAATTTATTAGTTGTTGGATTAATATTTTTTTGCTGATTGCTTTTACTCATCAAAATCATCCCCTTCATCCAAATCTGTGACTCCATTTGCAGAAACTACTGCTTTTTGACTTGTTAATCTATTAAATGTATAAATTGCTAATGCAAATCCAATAATTGAGATTGCTAAAATAGGTAGGTGAAGATATGCGGACATCACAAATCCAATTAACAATGCCCATATATATCTACCTGTAGGCATGTATCTCATTAACATTACAACACCAACCACAGGCAACATTCCACCGGCTATATTAAGTCCTTCAGTAACCCATTCTGGAATCCACTGTATAATTGCTTCAACCGCTGTTGGACCAAATACTACTAAAATAATCATTGGAATAAAGGCTTGCATTGCGACAAAAAGTATACTTATAAAGTTTATGCTCTGCATTTTCTTAAATTCTCGTTGCTCTAAATATTTCTTTGATCTTTCAGTAACGAACGAGTTTAATGTTCTTGTTAAAACATCTAAATTTATAGCAAGAATTCCAACTGGTAGTCCAATTGCTATAGAAGATCCAACGTCAATTCCTGTTCTTGCATTTAAATATATTGCAACTACAGTTGCCAAAGCATAATCCGGAACTGAAGACCCTCCTAATGCAGCCACTCCTAAACTCATCAACTGAAAAGTACCAGCTATGTAGAGTGCTGATTGCAAATCTCCCATAACAAGCCCAGCAAATAATCCCACCGTTACTGGCCAATGGTTCATAATTGTAATACCACGATTATCTATCAAAGCATACATAGGTATTAAAATTATCAATATATTTTGTAATAATTCAGACATTTGATTTGCCCCCTTACTTTTATAAGAATTTTTCTAAACTTTCTTCTTTATCACTTGGTGTGAACTGATATGACACAGGAATACCCATATCAGATATTTTCTTCAGATTTGCTAATTCTTCTTGCGTTGCAGCAAAATTCTTAGCATATTTTTTTCTGTCTTCTCTGTCTAACATTATCCCGATATTTACTTTTGGAATCTCAACACCATTCTCTATGAGATCCAATAATATCTCAACATTATTTACCACAAGTAAAACATTATGACTTTCATATTTACCTTGCTTGAAATTATTCACTGCTGTATCTCTATCTATTAATGACATTCCTGTTCCTGCAGGCTTACTTAATCTCATAGCCGCTTTTCTCGGCTCATCAGCAGCAACCTCGTCGTCAACCACCATGATTCTTTTTGCTTTCACCGAACTTGCCCATTGAGTAACCACTATTCCGTGAACTAATCTTTGATCTATTCTTGCTAATACTACTCCCATTTTTCTAATCCTTTCTTATCTCTTGTATATTAAATATTTGACTTCTATTCTTACCGATATTGCTTCCTTCAATACAAAATACAGGAATCTTTTCTAATGTAATCTCTACATTATAGGCATGACCCCCACGATATACATCACCATTATATACATCAATCCAGTCCCTACCTTTTGGCAAATATATTTTCATAGATTTTATTTTCTCATTAACTACTGGCGCAACTAACAATTCACTACCTAACATAAAATTTGTAGTATCTTCCCATGCATTGTTGTCTTCTGGAAATTCCAAGAATAAACCTCTTATTATTGGATAACCATAACGAGTACTTTCTTCATACACACTTAATAAGTACTCATGTAATCTTTCTCTTAGTTTGATTTGATTTGTTAGTATATTTTCTACCTTTTCACCAAATGACCAAATTTCATTTGGACCACCACTTGTTCTTATCCCTCCGCCTTTAGAACCAATTTTTTGTGAATGTGGCTGCCGATCACCATGCATTCTCAAAATAGGACTGAATACCGAAAACTGAAACCACCTGATTAATAATTCTTTAAAAAGATCAGAGTTACTATCTCCGCTATGAAATCCACCAATATCACTTGTCCACCACGGAATTCCAGATATTCCCATGCTGATGCTAATTTGAATTTGTTTTCTTAAAGAACTAAATGAACTATCAATATCACCTGACCAAGCTAAAGCACCATATTTTTGTGAATTAAACCACGCTGACCGAATCAAAATAGGATTTGATGTATTGTCTTGTATAGCTTTTACATAAAAATAAGGATATCGATTTCCAACTTTTTCAAAATCTCCTTCATAGACTAGATACTTAGAGTGATTATATTCTGTCATCTCAGGTTCTGCTTGATCTGCCCAAAAAAGACTAATACCATTATTTAGATAGTTATTTTTTAGAAGCTTTTTGAAAAATTTAACTGTATCTGGGTTAGAAAAATCTAAAATCTGTAAATTGTTAAATAATTTATTTTCACCATTCTTTCCTCTTATTATCATTTTATTTTTGTTATATATATTACAATATTTACTGCTCTCTGAAACTGTTGGCCATAATGAAACCATTATTTGAGTCCCATGTTTTTTTAGTTCTGCTGCTAGCAAATCAATATCTTCCCAATAATCCATGTCAAATTCAAAATCACCGTCTGCTGTCCAATGATAATAATCTATAACTATAACAGATAATTTAATACCTTTATTCACGTAATTTTCATAAATAGCTTTCACTTCTTCGGTTGTTTGATACCTTAGTTTACTTTGCCAAAGTCCTAATAATCTTTGATCTATCAGTGGAGGCTTTCCAGTCATAGTAGTATAATTTCCTATTATGTCTTTCGGACTATCACCAACAGTGACAATATAATCAATGATTTCAGAATTTTTGCTTTTCCATTTTCTCTGGTTTCTACTAAAGTTTACTTCGCCAATCGATGAATTATTCCATATAAATCCATACCCTTTACTAGATATATAAAATGGTATAGATGTTTGTGAATTTCGGTGCATCAATTCATACGTTCCAAGATTTTTGTTAATATTTTCTTCTTGATATCCACCCATTCCGAAGATTTTCTCATCTAAACTACCTTCAAATATTAACGAAGACTCACAGATATTATTATTAAAAACGAATTTCCTTGGTGAGACATTCAATGATGACGTTGGAAGTTCCCTTATAGGAACATCATCATCAATACCAACGGTTCTTCTTACGTCACTTTGTTTTCGCGAAAATTCTTCTAACACAAGTTTGTCTTTATGATAAAAACTCAGTTTTTCCCCATCATATATGAGTGATAATTTTCCCGATGATAACTTTAGATGTTTATCTTTATATTGAAAATCTAAATAACTAGTAATACCATTTTTATTTAATTCTTTTATGCCATAAATCTCCTGGTTCTTAAAATTTTGATGAGGACTACAGACTACTCTTATTGTATTATCTCCCCATGCTTCAATTTTTAACGTCTGTTTGCTGTCTTGAATAATAATACTATCATGATTTATTTCTACTTCTTTATTAAGGAACATATCTTTGTCACCAGTTTTTTTATGAATCACTAGCAATTTTTAGTAAATCATTAAAATAATCTGTTGAAGATTTTTTAATAAATACCGGAATACTTTCAATAGGTGCATCTATAATATAAGGTTGTCCACCTTCATATTCATTTTTAGTAAATATATTCACCCATTTTTCTCCGTCAGGGAGATATACTTCTCTTTGTCTATCTTTATAATTCATTATTGGAGCAACTAACATATCTTCTCCAAACATGTAGATATTGTCTTTCTCCCATGTTTGGTCATCTTCAGGAAACTCATAAAACAATGGTCTCATTAACGGTATCCCATCTTCATGAGCCTCAATCATTAAATCATAGATATAATCTCTAAGAGCTTCTCGTATATGTAAATATTTGGTCATAATTTTTTCTGCCTCTTTACCAAATGACCAAATTTCGTTTGGTGCTCCGGTAGGCATCGAACCTCCACCACTATTCGATAATGGCTTACTATGTGGTAGACGATCACCATGCATTCTTAAAATTGGTGAGAAAGTTGAGTATTGGAACCATCTAACCATAAGTTCCCTAAATTCTTCATCCTCTGGATTTCCTCCGTGGAAACCTCCAATATCAGTAGTCCACCATGGCATACCTGCCATACCAACATTTAACCCAGTATTTACCTGGTTATTAAATGCTTCGAAACTAGAGTCGATATCACCAGACCATCCTAGAGCGCCGTATTTTTGCGCCCCGGCCCAAGCTCCTCTTACTAAAGTCACAACCTCATGATTTTCATTTTTCATTCCGTCATATACCATTTTTAAGAAGCCATTAGGATAGAGATTTGCTGTCTCTAACGCTTGACCACTATGATAACGATAATTATCAAAATCATAAACAGCATATCCTGGTTCCGCAACGTCAACCCAGTAATAATTTATGCCTAAATCTTTATAATTTTTCTTTATTCTATCCCAAACATAATCTCTTGCTTCAGGATTTGTGGTGTCTAAGAAAACAGTTGTTCCTTGTATTAGCATCGTTAATCGCACCCCACGATTAACATTGATTAAGTAACCGCCCTCTAAATAATCATTATAATTATCTGCATCTGATTGAACTGTAGGCCAAATAGAAATTATTGGATCAACATTGTAGTCTTCTTTTAATTCCTTAATTAATTTTTCAGGTTCAGGCCAGAAGTCTTCATCAAACCTATACTCACCTTGTTTTGGCCAGTGAAAATAATCTATAGCTATAGTAGATAATTGAATTCCTTTTTCATGATATCTTTTAACTACATCTAAAACTTCATCAGGTGTACGATATCTTAGCTTACTTTGCCATAAGCCTAGTAATTTCTTAGGCATTAAAGGGACTTTCCCTGTTACATCAGCATAATTTTTAGATATATCTTTTAATGTGTCACCAGTTGTAATCCAGTAATCAATCACATTGGTGGATTCCATATGCCACTCAGTAATATTTTTCGCAAATGTAACTTCACCTATCCCTGGATTGTTCCATAAAAAGCCATAGCCTAAACTAGAAATATAGAATGGGATAGACATCTGAGAATTTCTCTGTGCTAATTCTAATTTCGTGTTTTTTAAGTTTAAAAATTCATGTTGATATTGTCCCATTCCGAAGATTTTTTCCTTAGGGTTTGACTCAAATCTTGTTGTTGTTTCAAAGCCTCCCCCTCCTAAATTCGCTTTGAATTCTCGTGATTTTAGTTTCAATGTTGAATTAAAATCTTTAGTTATTTCGATAGTCCCTACATCTTCAGCTCCATCATCATGTTTAACGGCTCTTAATCTAATAAACTCCTGTAATAACACCTTATTATTCTCATCATAAAATGTTATTCTATCTCTATGATCAATAACTACTGTAAGCTTTCCATTTTTTACAGTAATTTCATTTTCTTTTTGATCTACTACCTGCAATATTGATGTACTATCAGAGACTTTATTTAGTGCATAATTCTCATCAGTAAACTTTCTATCTGCAAAAGAGCGAACTCTAAAAGAGTCCTTTCCCCAAGCATCAATTCTTAGTAACTCAGTATCATATCTTTTCTCGATATATGTATCAAATACTTTAATCATTTTTCTACCCCCATATTATATAGCAACATTAACTATTAACAAGTACTTTATTTCGTATACTAATACTCTATGATAGATATCTCAAACACCTTGGAAAAAAACTTTTAGTTGATATTAACCTAACTTAAGTTTTTTTAATTTACTAACTATCAGAAAATATTTTATAAAGAAACCTCTTCTGTTTCTGGTTAGTTAGTGAATCCAACTAACTTACATCGAATTATATAATACCGTTTACAATATGTCAAGTAAACATTTCCTCACAACGTAAATAATGGTAGTTTATCAGCAATGTTTATAAAGTAACAATATCTAAGAACAAACTAACGTCTTGATATTTTTACTTTATCTATCTATTAATAATTAAGATCTATTAATTTTCTCACGACGATAGTGATTCAGCTTATATATATTAAATAGTCAGGATTTAGGAAACAGATATCAATCAAAAATTTCTACAGACTACTGTCTTCTGCTTTACTAAAGTTAACAAGTTTACTAGAGATATTTTTTGTTGAAGGATAGATATCTTTATATATTTTGAACAATTCTTTATATTTCAATACATTGCACTCTATTGGATAAATTCTTTCTGTATAATCCACAAAAGATTTTGTGCAAGATTCAAATGTTTCGAACTATCCTAGTCCGATCGCCGCTATCATTGCCGCGCCCAATCCAGGACCCTCTCTTCAGCCTTCAACGTTACGACAGGTGTGGCGAAAACATCTGCTTGAATTAGTTGCCAAATCTTACTTTTCGCTCCACCTCCTACAGAAACAATGCGACTGAATGACTTACCTGCTACATTCTCCATAATTTTCTGAGATTCTTTTAATGATAATGTTATTCCTTCAATAACTGCTCTTGCAAAGTGATCAGCTGTATGTGAAGTATCAATTCCAACAAATGATCCCCTAATATTACTATCAATATAAGGAGTTCTTTTCCTAACAATGTAGGGTGTGAACAATAATCCATCAGCTCCAATAGAAATATCACCAACGTTATCTAGAAATTCGTCATAACTTTTTTTGAAGCAAACGTTCTCTTATACCAGTCTAAACTACTTCCCGCTGCTAGAGTTACTCCCATAGAATAATCTGAATTTGGCATGGCATGATGGAATAAATGTAATTGACCATGATAATCTTTCAGCGGACGGTTCTCACTTGCTAAAAACACCCCCGATGTTCCTATACTCGCAATCGCAATATCATCACCTACAATACCTGACCCTACAGCAGAACACGCATTATCCGCCCATCCAGCAAACACCATAACTGTTTGTGAAAATCCAAATCGGTTCGCACTCTCTTCTTTAATATCACCAACATACTCTACAGATTCCACTAAATCCAGTAATACATCTCTAGAAACATTGAAAATATTCAAAATTTCTTGTGACCATACTTTATTATACATGTCAAATAATAAAGTGCTCGCTCCATCTGAATAGTCTATATTCAATTTACCTGTCAACCAAAATCTAAGATAATCTTTTGGTAACAGAATATGTTTTACCTCAGCCCAAATCTCAGGTTCATTTTCTTGAACCCAAACAATTTTAGGTAAAGTAAAACCTTTTAACACTGTATTTTTTGTTATTGAAAAGATCTCGGTTGCTGTCTTTCGACCTGTTTTACAAGCTGATTCAAACCCGTTAATCAAATAGTATTGCTTCTTGAGAAAAATCAAATAGGTAAAGGTCAAAAAGGGTATCCCTACGACCAACACGATTACTTTTAAAATTGTCATGTAGTAGCATCTCTCTGTACCGTTTCTCTACTTTCGCAAAATTTTATCGATCGCTTTGCCCTTAGCGAGTTCATCAACTAGGTTGTCCAAGTATCGAATTTCTTGCATAAGGGGTACTTCGATATTTTCCACACGAACTCCGCAGATAGTGCCTTTAATCAACTTTCGATTGGGATTTAATTCGGGCGCTTGCAAAAAGAAGTCACCATAACTTATATCGGATTGCATAAGTTCTTCAATCTGTTCAGGCATATACCCTGTCAGCCACGTCGTAATTTCAAACACTTCATTCTTGGTACGTCCTTTTCTTTCAGCTTTTGCGATTAACATTGGATAGACCTTTTCAAAAAGCATCCCATAAATTTTTTTATTTTCCATCGCATTCCGCTCCTATCATTCTTTCGTTTTCTAGTGCTAAGCTATCAAGCAAATAAGTTTCAAAAAGACCAAACAACCTATCGTTGCTTAGTCTTTCATAATCACTCTTTAGCTCATTTACAATCGTGCCTAAATGAAATGTTCGATTGCTTTTTTATAGACTCAATCGATATTCCACTACCGTGAGCTCATCTTGTCGATACATTTTTATACCGTATTGATTTCCACAAAGAATCTTAATCCTCTGTTCCACATTCTTCATTCCAATGCCACCCAGTTTCGTTTTGATCCGATTGTGATTGTCTCTTTCAAAGTCTACACCATTATTGGTTACTCTAATGATTAAGTCTTCATTCTCAATATAGGAAGAAATTTTGATGAATGATTTTGTTTTTTTAGGCTTGATGCCATGATAAATGGCATTTTCGACAATGGGTTGCAATATTAATTTAGGGACCATTATGTCCGGTGTATTTAGCTCGAGTTCCAATAGGTATTCAAACTTATCGTCATAGCGAACTTTTTGGATGTCCATATAATTTTGAACATGCTCTATTTCTTTGGCTAAAGGGATGAAATCTTGATTAATACTCAAGGTACTTCTTAAAATCATCCCTAACGCTTTCGTGACCTCAATTGCTTTTTCATTTTCACCAAATTCGATGAGCCAAAGTATCGTGTCTAAAGTATTATAAATAAAGTGTGGATTGATTTGGCTCTGCAAAGCTTTCAACTCAAAGTTTCTTTTCGCATTTTCTTTTTCTTCGATATTTTTGGTCAGCATTTTAATCCGTTCTAATAATAAATTATACTCTTTTTTCAAAGTATGAATTTCAATCGAATCGCTGTCTTCAATCTCTATCTTTGAAAATCTCTCATCGACCTTTTTCATTTCTTCAGCTAAATTTGTAATTGGCTTACTAATCCATTGAGAAATAAGGATGGATAAAGCCACCGTTAAGATTAAGATAATCACAGACCACGTCACTGTATTTTCAATTAATTTCTTTTGAAGCTCATCAATTTGCTCGGTTGAAGCCACACCTACTAGTAACCAATCGGTATTGGGGATGTAAACATGCGCTCCAACAAACCCTTTATCTAAGGATTTCATTCTGTTATTAATCAGTTGTAAATATTTATCTTGTTCTACCAATGAGCTGGTATCCATCTGATTGGAGTCGAATAATAATTTTTCTTCTGAAGTGGTAATAAAAGTATACCCTTTTTCACCAAAATTAATCGCTGATACATAATCTTCAATCAATTTATAGGACAGATCAATCACCACATACCCTAGCACTTCCTTATCTTTGACGATCTGATGACTAATGGATATAACGCGCTCGGTTTTATTCATTGAAAATCCTTTGTGATTTTCCGTTGTGACCATGGCCATGTTATTTGATTTTTGGAGGTTTTGAAACCATTCCAAATCATTCATATTATCCGACAATTCAAAATCGATGGCAGAGGATGAAATCAAATTACCACTCTTTGAGATGACAAATATCCTCTTAATTAATTGGTCATTTTGTTCAATTAAATCAATAATGTTTTGAATTGAATCGCTACTGGACTGATCTAAATTTTCAATTTCTGGTGTCATAGCTAGTACACTTGAAATGCCTTTTATTTTTTCTAAATAAGAGGAAATATAAGTGCTAGCATTTTTTAATTGCTGCTCTGTTTGTTGGTACTTGCTGTCCTTTAAGATAGTGACAGAATAAGTGTAATGGCGATACGACAAAATCGTTACCAATAATATGGAAATAACGAAGAAATAAACGCTTATTTTCGTGCTAAATTTTCTCAGTTGATTTTTCATCGGTTAATCCTTGCTTAAACTGTTTTGGTGTTATATTGTAATATTTCTTAAATTTGGTCAAAAAATAATTCACATCTTCAATTCCTATCGTTTTAGCTATTTCATAATTTTTCATATCTGTTGAAAGGAGCAGAATTTTCGCCTTTTCCATTCGTTTCTTATTGATATAATCTTGAAAAGGAATGCCATAAATTTTTTTAACCAGCACACTTAAATAGTTGCTGTTATAGCCAATATCTTCAGCCATTTTATTCAAGGACAGATCGATATTAAATAAGTTTTCTTCAATGTATTCCTTGATCAGCTTATTTTCCTCATCTATTTCGATGGTTTCAGTTTGCTCTATATTTTTTATGGATTGTCCTTTTCTTAGATGATCAATTTGATCGATCGCATTTTTCAAAATATATTCAATGTCTTTTTTAGAAATAGGCTTTAATAGATACTCATCAACTTTTGCCCGGATAGCTGTTTGTGCATATTCAAAGTAATCATATCCGGTCAGAATAATCAGATAGACATTAGGATTATTTTCTTTAATTATTTTTGCAGCGGTTAATCCATCCATTTCAGGCATATTGATATCCATCAAAACAATATCAGGTTGATGAGTATTAGCCAAGTCTATGGCTTCTTGTCCTTCTTCAGCTTCTAAAACTTCCGTAATATTGAGCTTGTCATAGTTAACTAATTTTTTTATCCCTTTTCTGATGATTGATTCATCATCTGCAATTAATAATTTATACATATTTACCTACTTTATTAAATGTGTTAAATAGCCATATCCTTCTTGCTCCATATCTTCTAAAGGAACAAAGCGAATAGAAGCACTATTGATACAATATCTTAATCCGCCCAATTCCTTTGGTCCGTCCTCAAATACATGACCTAAGTGCGAATTTCCTGAGCGACTTCTAACTTCTGTTCTTTCCATATTATAACTTAAATCGGTATGATAAGTCACGACCTCTTTGGCTATCGGTTTTGAGAAAGATGGCCACCCACAACCAGAGTCGAATTTATCGGTTGAACTAAATAAAGGTTCCCCGGTTGCGACATCGACATAGATACCTTTAGCCTCATTATCCCAATATTCATTTGAAAAGGCATGTTCAGTATCATTTTCTTGTGTGACCTTATATTGAACGTCTGTTAATTTCTTCTTTAGCTCTTCATCTGATGGTTTTGGATATTTCGATTGATCAATGATTACTTCATTGGCTTTTGAAATATCGATATGACAATAGCCATTAGGATTTTTCTTTAAGTAGTCTTGATGGTATTCTTCAGCTTCATAAAAATTATCTAACTTTTCAACTTCTACCACAATTTTGTCTTCATATTTTGCTTGCTCTTTGTTCAAACGCTCTTCGATAATTTTTCGTTCACTTTCATCTGTGTAATAGACACCTGATCTGTATTGAACACCTCGGTCATTTCCCTGTCTATTCACACTGGTAGGGTCTACCACTAATAGATAATAGTCTAAAATTTGTTCCAATGAGATTTTTGCTGGGTCATAGTCTACTTTTACCGTTTCTGCGTGTCCGGAATTTTTATAAGAAACAGCCTCATAAGTTGGATTTTCGGTATTACCATTTGCATATCCACTGACTACATCCGCCACTCCGTATACTTTTTCTAAATAAGCTTCTACTCCCCAGAAACAGCCTCCTGCTAAATAGATTGTTTTTAATTCAGCTTTCGAATAGTCAACGCCATCATTTGGATTTTCATCCACTGATTTCTTTTGTTGTTGGGTGATAATTTCATCGATTTTCTTGCTTGTATCGTCATTTTTCATCTCGTTATTAGTCATCTCCTTATTGGTCATCTCGCTATTTACCGGCTCATTATTAGTTGTATTCGCTTTGACGGTATACGCTGTTACTAATAAAGTCGCTGCCAATACCATTAATAACAGTATTTTTTTCATTTTTACCCCTTCCTACTGAACTTCTTTATAAATTTGATCTAATGTCTCTTTATTTAATTGTCCTGGAGCCACTTTTACTAAAACACCATCTGAACCTACAATCACATTGGTCGGTGTTGAGCGAATGCCGTAATCTTCAATGAATTTGCCTGATTCATCTACTAAAACTTTTATATTTTTATAGTTTAAGCTCTTAAACCATTTGATAAAATCTTCTTTATTCTTTTCACCATTATGACCCGGTGAAACGACCGTTACAATTTCATAATCTCCTGAAGTTTTTGACAATTCATCTATTTCTGATAAGCCAGCTAAACAAATCGGACACCATGAAGCCCAATATTTTATATATACTTTCTTACCTTTTTGGTCACTTAATTTATACATATTGCCGTCTATATCTGGCAAGTTGAAATCTGGTGCTAATTCACCTTGGTTCATTTTTTCGCTAGTCATATTATCATCCTTTTTGGTTGATTCAGTTTTGGTCATGTTGTCATCCATTTCTTCTGATTTTTTTTCGTCCATGTTGTCTGATGCGTTATCCATCATGTCTTTTGATTCACTTTTGGTCATGTTGTCATCCTTTTTGTCTGATTCCGTTCCATCCATTTTGTCTGTGACACTATCCATCATTGATTCCATTTCGCCCATGTTGTCTGAAGTGTTATCCATCATTGCTTCGGATTCGGTCTCGCCCATCTCGTCTGATGCGTCATCCATCATTGCTTCGGATTCCATTTCGCCCATGTCATCGTCCATTGATTCTGATTCCATTTCATCCATGTCGTTTGATTCATCATCCATCATGTTGGTTGATTCCATCTGATCCATTTTCGTCTCCATTTTTGTCGTTTCACTGTCATTCATTCCTTCATTGTTTGCCTGATTGCCTGGTTCACAAGCACTTAATACGACTGACATTGCCACTAATCCAAATAATAATCTCTTATTCATAATTTCTTCCTCCTTGTTTACTAGTTAAATAAGTTGTTAAAAAACGCGGTTAAATTTGATAATTGATTGCTCATTAGCACAATTCCCATTAAAGCAACTAAAAATCCTCCAATACGTTTAATGGTGACTAAATGTTTCTTTAGTTGTTCGAAATGATTCATCAATGCACTTGAAGCGATGGCCATTATTAAAAAGGGAATCATTAAGCCGATTGAATAAACCAACATTAAGAACGCACCATAAAATTGTTGACCACTGCTGGCAGAAGTTATTAAGACGGCTGCTAAGATAGGGCCGACGCAAGGGGTCCAACCTAAACTGAATGATACACCCATTAAATAGGCCCCCAATGCTTTTGGCTTATTATGATTAAACTGAATACCATTGAATTGATTTATTTTTTCAAATTGAATTAAATCCATTTGATGAATGCCCAATAAAAACACTAGGAATCCGGCAATCGTCAATAACCATCGATTGATTAATAATTTTCCAATAATACCTGCCCCAAAGCCTAAAATAACGAAACTCGTTGAAAGCCCCAGAACAAATGCCATGGTCTTGATAATGGCTCCTTTATTAATCTCTAGCTTTCCGATTGTCATTTTATTGTATTCTCCTGCTTTATCTGTCAACAACCCAATGTATACCGGCATTAACGGAAATGTACACGGTGCAAAAAATGAGAGAAAACCAGCAATAAACACAGAGCTCATCAACAATTCATTTTGTACCATGATTATGCGCCTCCTTGAAATATTTATTTATATCTTTATTATAAGGGGATTCTCTTAAACAGATAATCGAAAATAAAGTTCAAAAACTTGAAAATCATTAGGTACACCATAATATTAGTCTAGTCTAGATGCATTAGCCGCCTAACCTGGAATCACAAAGATACGCTTGATTTTTATACAAACGTGCTTGTCTCATTTTCACTTAATACCGTCTTCCTTTGGTATTTCGACTCTTTGCACTGAGTAAGTTTTGCATTTGCGATGGATGTTCTGTCGTTTGATATCCTGCCCGTTTGCTCGAATGGACGGTTCGATTTCATCCACTGTTATACTCTTTTATCCACTATTCGCACTGTCATATTTTTTCTTATAGGTAAACCC
>NZ_BCQX01000040.1 GCF_001552295.1 Globicatella sanguinis NBRC 15551
GGTAGCCCGACGAAGCGAAAATCATTCGATTTTCTACTTCTTGCCCACTCCCATGTTTATTAATGACGTACTCAGCCCGTTATACCATGACTAATCAAAGCCAGATAGACATAAATATAACGTAATACTATTTTGACCTAATACTTAATTAATCAAAGTCAGATACTAACAAAAAAACCCATAATACTGCTTAGACCTATGTTCCCATATTAATTCATTTTCAGTAATAGCCTCTACATTAACTTAATGTAATTCTCATTTACCCACAAACTAGATATATACAAGACCGGACAGAGAAAATCTGCCCGGTCTACTGAATTACATTTTAATCTTTACTAGTTACGGTGACGTTTACGGAAAAATGGTGGTGTATCTAATTCGTCGTCTTCGATAGTATCATTTTTACGAGTCACTTCATTATCATTACGTTGGAACGTACGTTGAGGAACTTCATTTGAAACCTCACGTGTATTTTGTTCACGTTTAATATCCCAATTACTGAATAAATCACGTTCTTCTTTTTGACGTGGAACATTTAATTCAGGTCCACCTTGATTAGATGGTGGATTCGGTGTATTACCCGATTGTGGTTGATTAGGATTGACATTTGCTTCACGTTCATTTCCAATTTGATTATAACCACTTGTTGACGTGAAGGTTGTACGTTGTTGACGTGGGTTAATTTTATTGCGTTCAGATTTTTCTTGTTCAATACCAGTCGCAATAACTGTCACTACTACTTCATCACCTAAGTTTTCGTTAATTGACGTACCGAAGATAATATTGACATCACCTGACGAAGCATTAGCAACAATCTCACTTGCATCTTGAGCTTCAAATAAGGTTAAGTCTGAACCGCCGGTAATATTTAATAAGATTTGCTCTGCACCATCGATCGACACTTCTAACAATGGTGAAGAAATAGCTTTTTTAGTCGCTTCAGCTGTGCGATTTTCACCACTTGCTGTACCAATTCCCATTAAAGCAGTACCTTGGTCCTTCATAACAGTTTTAACGTCAGCAAAGTCTAAGTTTACATAACCAGGAGAGGTAATTAAATCTGAAATCCCTTGTACCCCTTGACGTAAAACATTATCTGCTTCACTAAATGCTTCTAACATTGGCGTTTTGCGGTCTACAATTTCTAAAAGACGATTATTTGAAATTACGACTAAAGTATCAACACTGTCTTTTAAATTTTTCAAACCTTCAGCCGCATAGCGTCCACGTTTAGGTCCTTCAAAAGTAAATGGTCGAGTCACAACCCCAACAGTTAAAGCGCCTAATTCTTTCGCAATTTTTGCGACAATTGGGGCAGCACCAGTACCGGTACCTCCTCCCATTCCGGCAGTAACAAATACTAAGTCCGCACCTTCTAAAACGCTACGGATTTGTTCTTCACTTTCTTCAGCAGCACGTTGACCAATTTCTGGTAACGATCCTGCTCCTAATCCTTTAGTTAATTTTGAACCTAATTGGATTTTAGTTGTTGCTTGTGAACCAGCTAAGGCTTGGGTATCGGTATTCGCAACGATAAATTCAACACCTTGAACATCTTCTACAATCATACGATTGACGGCATTACCACCTGCACCACCAACACCAATAACTTTAATTACCGCGCCAGTCTGATTCATTGATGAATCGAAAGATAATTCCATTATAATTTCCTCCTAATTTCATGACTAATCAAAAAATGTATTGAAAAATGCTTTTACTTTTGAAGCAACTGAATTTTCATTGCTTGGTTCTTCATAAACACCTTGGTTAGTTTCCTCTTCATAATATTCATTTTCGATATATCGTTGATTTTCTTGACCATTCGTTTGTTGATATTGATCATAATTTGCTCTTGGTCTTTCAGGTCTTGGACTCGCTTCAGACATCGGTCTTTGATATTGAGTCGTTTGTCGATTAGGTTGAGCTGGGTAATAGTCATTACTTGCATCGTGATTTTGTTCAGGTTGTTGCGCCGGACGACTATTAGGTCGATAAGTTCCTTGAGCAATCCGATGAACATCATCTAAGCCTGCAACATATTCGATAATACCCATACTAGTAGAAAAGACTGGATTACGCATCCCCATCTGTTCGGGAATGAATAGACGCACTTTACTACCAAAGAATTTTTGTGCTAATTCCAAGACACCTGGTAATGATGCTGCACCCCCGGTGATCACAAAACCACCTGGCAAATCAAGAGCATCCACAGCTCCTAGGTCTTCATGTATCGTTTCAAAAATTTGAGCTAAACGCGCTTCAATAATTTCTGCTAAATAACGCTCATCTACACGAACAGGCTCTTTTTTACCTACTGTCTCAACGGGGAAATACTCTTCATCTGAAGTTTGACTAGCAATTGCATACCCATATTCACGCTTAATCCGCTCAGCACTTTCTAAAGATGTATTCAAAATAATTGAAATGTCTTTAGTAACAAAATCGCCACCTTCTTGATCGACGAAAGAATATTTTAATTGATTATCATAAATAATTGAAGCAGAGGTTTGTCCCCCACCCATGTCAATAATGACGGTACCAAATTCACGTTCATCTTGACTAAGTGCTACTTCAGCAATAGCTTGTGGCTGTAAAACTAATTCTTTAATTACTAAGCCGGCTTTTTCAACACAACGTTTAATGTTATGAATAATCGTTCTTGGTCCTGTTAATAAGGTCGCATATAATTCTAAACGAACACCTATCATGCCGCGTGGATCACGTATACCGTTAAATCCATCTACCACAAATTCTTCTGGAATAACCGAAATGATTTCTCTTTCTGGTGCCACAGAGCGAACTTTAGCCGCGGTAATCACATTATCCACATCACGATTGGTAATCTCTCTATTTTCATTCGAAACAGCTATCATTCCATGACAAGATTCTAAACCTAATTTATTACTTGGAATGCCGACCGATACTTCTTTAATTTTAACATTAGATTTTTGTTCGGCTAATGTAACAGCCTGTTGAATCGAGTAAACTGTTTCGTCAATATCAACGATCACGCCTCGACTTAATCCTCTAGACTTTACATTACCAACACCAATGATGTTAATTTGTCCATTAATAAATTCTGCTACCACAACTTTAATCGATGTGGTGCCGATATCTAAACTCACAAAAATTTCATGATTTCTCATTACAATATGTAACCCCCTTAACGTAGTTTTATGTATTATAGGAGTTGTGTCTACCTCTAATAGCTCTCTACAATTTTAACACAAAATAAATTTATATTGAAGATAAAACTTCAAATAGTACCAGAAATATTTATTAATTATCTAAATTAGTATCAAGTTTAATATTATTATTACCTTCTGTTTCTGGTGTGAAGTAAGCTCCTACTTCTAAATTAACAGTTCCCATTTGGTCGCCAATAATTTTTTTCATGGCAGGATATTTATTAATTTTTTCAGCCACGGTAGAAGTGACGGCTTTGACATACATCCCGTCTTGCATTTTCATCGTTAAATGATTTGGACGATTCAAATCCTTCGATAATTCAATGGTATCGATTAAAGCTAGGACATCTGGTTCAACTCTTCTTAAAGACGTTGCTACAGATACTAATTTACCTTTTTGTTCAACATTTAAAATTCTTGGTAAATTAAATCGGTCCATATTCTCTTGCAAATATTTATTGGATTCCACTAAGATTTCACCATTTTCCAATAAAGGATATAATTCCCCTTCAATTTCTACAATCGCCACAATATGATATTCTGAAACTTTAATATCCATTTGTTTCCAATTAACACGATCGAAAACAACGCCCGAAACAATGGGATTGGTTTGAATAATATTCTTTTCAATTTGTTCTCTATTAGCCATGACATTTTTAATTGTGTCAAGAGAGCGAATCCCAGAAGAATAAGCAACCATTTCCGATTCTGCAATTTCATTACCGGAAACGGTTAAATGATTGACTTTATTAAAAGGGGCTAATTGCCACCAGAATGTCCACATTAAAATGAAAATTACGGCAGTCACACTAGCTAATTCAACTCTACCGGTTGGCAACCCTTTAGTCCAATTAATGGGTGCTTTCTCTGGTTTACTTCTTACAATTTTTTGATTAGATGTTATAACGTCATTTACTTCCGCTTCTAATTGTTGGTTAAATTGTCGCACATTCTCTAAATCATCTTCAAAAATATTTGGCATTATAACACCTCCTTCAAAAAATTCTAATAATTGAAGCTTGATTATTGATTGAGACCAGCAATTAATTCGTTAAATTGTGCTCCACGTTCTTCAAACGATTGGTACTGATCCCAACTTGCACAAGCAGGCGATAATAATACAACATCGCCACTTTCAGCATATGATTGCGCGGCTTTCGTTGCTTGTTCTAAATTATCCACCATCACAATTTCTGCAATCTGAGCTTGTTCCATCGCTTCTTTCATAATTTCTTTTGATTCACCATATAAAATAGCAACTTTGACATTTTCTAAATATGGCACTAATTCATCAAATCTAATGCCACGGTCCAAGCCGCCACCAATATAGACTGTTGGTTCAGTAAAACTCTTTAATGCAGTAATGGTTGCATCAGGATTAGTCGCTTTAGAGTCATTATAATAACGAATACCATTATAACTTCCAACAGGTTGGATACGATATTCAACACCATGATAATTCATAATTGTATCGTGAATAATGTTGTTTGGAACGTTTAATATTTTGGTAATTGCAATAGCAACTAAAATATTCTCAATATTATGTTCACCGGGAATTTGAATATCGTTTTCTTTCATAATCAATTCGCCTTTAAAGTATAAACCACCATTTTCATAATACGCTCCAGTTTGTCGTACTGAATCCGTTAAATTTAATCTAGCAAATGGTACTTTATTAGCAGGTAATTCACCCACATAACCGGCAAGTTCTTTTTGATCTGCATTAAAGATTATAAAGTCATGATTATCTTGGTTTTGAATAAGTCGTAATTTTGCTTTAACATATTCTTCTCTTGTACCATGATAATCTAGGTGAGCGGAGAAGATATTCGTAATGGCAGCAATATGTGGTTTGAATTTATCTGTTCCCATCAATTGAAAACTCGATAGTTCCATCGTTACCACATCATTTTCTTTTACTTTTGGTAAAACCGATAGTGTCGGAATACCAATATTACCTGCTAAATGGGCTTGGTACTGACTATTTTGTAAAATTTTATCAACCAAGGTAGTAGTGGTTGTTTTACCGTTACTGCCCGTTATACCAATTAATATTCCCGGATTATACCAATCGAAAATTTCAATATCTGTATAAATAGGAATCTCTTGTGCAATAGCCGCTTGTAATAAATCAATTTGATAAGGAATACCAGGGTTTTTAACAATAAAGTCAAATTTTTCGTTTAAAAGTGTAACTGGTTGTTTTTTATCAACAACGATAACGCCTTTAGCTTTTAACTCTTTAATCGATGGTTCTTCGCTTAAATCATTTAAATCGTTGATGGTGACATTCGCACCTTGAGAAACTAAAAATTCAGCGGCTCCTCTTCCCGTTCTAGCGTAACCTAAAACCAATACTTTTTTATCTTTTAAATCCATTTTGACACCTTAAATCCTTTTTTATTTGAATATGCTAATATAAATGATTGCGGCAATCATACCAACTAACCAAAAGACATAAACGACTTTCGATTCAGACCATCCACTCATCTCAAAATGATGGTGAATCGGACTCATTTTAAAAATACGTTTACCTCTTGTTTTGAATGACCATACTTGTAAAATAACACTTGCTGTTTCCACAACAAATACTAAACCTATGATCAATAAACTCCATGGATTATTTAATAAAATCGATATAACTGCTAATCCGGCCCCTAAAGCGAGTGATCCAACATCACCCATAAATATCTTCGCTGGTTTCTTATTATAAATTAAGAATCCCAATAAGGCACCTACCACCACAAAACAAGCTAAGGCAATAGCTTGCGCACCTTGATTAATAGCAATAGCAAAATAAGCACCATAAGCAATAATATTCAATCCTGTTGCTAGACCATCTAAACCATCGGTAAGATTAACTGCATTGGAAAATCCATTAATCCAAACACTAGCAAAAATAATTAAGATAACAGGATTGGTAATTTGAGTAAAACCTAAGGGGATGGATATTTTATAATGATGTAAAACGCCAATCAACATAATAACGATCGAAAAGATAATTTGCAAAACGAATTTTTGTTTGGCGGTTAATCCTTCATTTTGCTTTTTAAAGATACTAATAAAATCATCTACAAAGCCGATTCCTCCAAATAATAAGAAGGTTAAGAGAATCATCCAAACACTGCCTTCCAGTAATTTCATTAACCATGCACTGATTAATAAAGTAACTAAGATTGCAAAAACAAAGACCGTTCCACCCATGGTTGGTGTTCCCGTTTTAACTTCATGCCACGTTGGACCTTCCTCACGAGTTGTTTGACCGATTTTTTTATAATTAAAATAACCAATAAAAAATGGCATAATTGAGACAGTAATCGCGAAGCTTACTGCCAATGGTAAAGCTAATTCCATATTTATTCACCTAATGTTCTATTTATTTTTTTCTTAAAGTAGCTTTAATTACCTCAACTTCATTATATGGGACATAATCATCCCCAATGACTTGATATAATTCGCCACCTTTACCTGTAAAGACAACCGTATCCTGTTCATTTGCATGATTCAATGCGAAAGCTATCGCTTCTTCTCTTTTTTCAATAATTGTATAGTCTACTTCATTATGCTGACCAATTATTTCCTGACAAATTTTTTGAACTGGCTCATGGCGTGGATTATCGGCTGTAAAAACGATATAATCTGAATATTTAAAGACAATGTCCCCTATTTCAGGACGAGCGCCACTATCTCGATTACCTCCACTATGTCCGATCAAAGTAATTAATCTTCCTTGCTTTTTAGCTGCTAATTCTTTTAAAACATTTTCGATAGCATCTGGTGTATGGGCAAAATCAACTACTACTTTATAGGGTTGTCCTTCATCTACTAATTGCATGCGACCACTCACACCTTCAAACTCACCGCTTACTCGAATAATTTCTTCGGTAGAATAGCCATAATAATATTTCAAACATAAAAAGGCTGCCATATAATTTGCAACATTATAATCACCTAGCATTTTTAACGTAACTTGATGTGGACGTTGATTCACCCAGAGCTTAAACTTAGTTTGGTTATCTACTACTTCAATGTCTGTAGCATAAACGGTGGCATCCGCGTTACCAATACTATAAGTGGCGACTTCAGCAGCTGTTGCTTGCGCCATTAGCTGACTGTATTCATCATCTAAATTAACAATCGCTAGTTTTGGTCGTCCGTTGGATAACCTTTGACCTAATTGAGCAAATAATAAACTTTTAGCATAAGCATAATGCTCCATCGTATGATGAAAATCTAAATGTTCGCGTGTTAAGTTGGTAAAAATTGCACAGTCTACTTCAGTATACCATAAACGACCTAATTGCAAAGCGTGTGATGACGCCTCAATGATTGCATCTTGACACTCTTCTACTACCATTTCATTAAATAATCGTTGTAATTCTAAAGCATTCGGAGTAGTGTTGACTGCGGGATAATATTTTTCGTTGACCTTATAGTGCAAAGTTCCTAACAAGCCGGTTTTATGACCTAATCTCGTTAACCAATCACTAATCATTGAACTTGTGGTTGTTTTGCCATTCGTACCCGTAATCGCTGTTATCGTTAGTCTTTCTGATGGACGGTGATAAAATTGATTAGCTAGAATTGCTTGAGCACGAAAAGTTGAATCTACTAATATAATAGTCGCATTTAAGTTTTGCCATGCTTCACGGTATTCTTCTACAACTACAACATTGGCACCCGCTTTAACTGCTAGTTCGATAGCATGATGCCCATCAAAATGTTCACCACGTATCGCAATATAACAACTGTTCGCGATAATTTTGCGTGTATCATTCACTAATAAACTAATCTCTTTATTTGCTAATGGTTCTCCATAAATAGCTTTTAATCGAAGGACTTCGATTAAATCTGTCGCTTTCATGTATTTCCTTCTTTCTTTACTGATTAATATAAATCGATTCAATAAACGGATGGAATGTTTGGGCTAAAATCTGTGAACCAATTAGGCCTTTCTTATCCGTTGGTTGTTTCATATAAAGATACATCATATACTTTGGGTCCTCAGCCGGAAAAAAAGCCACTACCGAGTCGGTATAATCATTCGGCCCAGTTAAATAACCGGTACCATCTTCATTGGCAATTTCAGCGGTACCTGTTTTAGCCGCTACTTTAACGATGTCACTCTTGAATGGTTTTCCCGTCCCATAATCTTTTTCAACGGTATCGACCATTAAGCCTAAGACATGATCAGCAGCTTCTTTGGAAATAGGTTGTCCTATTTCTTGTACTTTATACTGATTATTTTTTTCGCCAATACCTTCGATGTATTGAACCTTAACCATTGTACCATGATTTGCAATAGAGGTAAAAGCTTGAAGCAATTGAATCGGTGTTGTCGAAATTGCTTGCCCAAAACTTGACATATAACGTGATACGGGATTATCAAAACTAAAGGTGCCGTCAATTTCATTAATTAATCCTGAGTTAGTTGATTTTCCAAATCCAAACTTGGCAAGTTCGTCAATCCATTTTTCTTCACCCAGGCGCTCAATTAAAGTGACCATCGCCGTATTACTTGAACGAGCTAAACCTTCTTCAAAGGTAATATCTCCCCATCCATATAAATTATGATCATTAATTTTAGTATCAAATATTTCAATCGTTCCCGAATGATACTTTTCGTCTGGCTGATATAGATTATGGTCATAAGCGACACTCATCGTTAATATTTTGATTGTTGATCCCGGTTCATAAGCATCTTCGGTTAAAAAATTTCGCCATTCTTTATCAATGCCTTCACGGGTATTTAAATTAAACGAAGGCCGTTGAGCCGCTGCAATTAATTTACCGGTTTTCACTTCTACTAGGTAAGCTCCCATCTCTTTTGGTTGGTAAGTAGTAATGGCGGTATTTAATAAATCCTCTAGTTGATTTTGTAAGCGACTATCGAGCGTTAAGTAAAGATCATCACCAGATAAATAATTAAGGTTATTCGATGCTTCCCATTGTTCTCGGTAGTCTTTCGCACCACTTAACTGTTCATCGTAGCTTAATTCAATCCCTAACTGTCCTTTTAATATTTCAGCGTCTTCATAATCATCATTTTCTCCTGCCATTAAGGGCGTCGCATAGCCTATTAAATGGGAAGCAAAAAAGTCATTAATGTACTGACGCGTTGTTTCACTCGCAAAATAGACACCCGGTAAGTTGGCTTCTTCAATTTTCTCTTTTACTTCTTTTGATAAATTACGACCGGCTTCACCAAATTCAATTTGATTAGCATCCGGATTACGCAATAAGGTTAAAACTTGATCACGGGTTAAATCAATATTCTCAGATAGTACTTTGGCGGTTAAATCATAATCTTTTACAATTACTTCCTCATCGGCATTTCTTAAAATTGCAAATAAAGAATAAGAAGTAGTATCCATGGCAATCGGTTGATCTTTAGAATCAAAAATCGTCCCTCTTCTTGCTTGTGTAATACTACTTCTTTCATTGGCTATTTCAGTGTAACTAACTAAATCGACGCCATTTACTGATTTTAGAACAGTTAATTGCACAATTCTAGTAATAAATAATACACACATTACTACAGCCGTCATAGCCAAAATAAATATGTTTAGCTTACTACTTTTCATTATTACTCAACTGACCTCACTCTCGATGAATCAATGTTTAAATTGCCTTCTTTAGCTGCTTTTTTTATTATTTCATAATTATATTGGTCACTAATTTTATTGTAAATAGTGTCTGTATGTGTCTGAAGTGTTGAAATCTCTGCTTCATAGTTTCTAACTGCGATTTCAGCTTCAGCTGTCTTTTGTTGCATTATTAAATTAAATGCGATTAACACGGTGCAAACTAACATGACTCCCATTAACACCAAGGCATGAATCCGTGTAAAGACAAATACAAATGTTCCTGTTTTACTAATCGATGCGTCAAATGGTTGAGAATAAGTTTGATGATTCATTGTTGGATATTCAGTTGTTTTGCTTATTACTTCCGCCATTTTTATCACCTCATGAAATATCAAATGTTAGTTTGATATTTTTTCTCTTTATTGTTTTATTCTTTCAATTATTCTTAACTTAGCACTACGAGAACGATTGTTCTCAGATAGTTCTTCTTCACTTGCGACAATAGGTTTACGATTAACCAATGTATAATCAGCACTAGCTATTGTGGGTAACACTGGTAAATTATGTGGTATTTCAGGTGCAGTACTTAATTCTTTAAAATATTGTTTTACAAATCGATCTTCTAAAGAATGGAAAGTAATGGCGCTAATACGTCCACCAACTTTTAATAATTTAACTGCTTGTTGCATTGAATCTTCTAAGGCTCCTAATTCATCATTTACTGCAATACGGATTGCTTGGAAAGTTCTTTTAGCAGGATGGCCCCCTGTTCTTCTCGTTGCAGCTGGAATTGAAGTTTTGACAATTTCTGCTAATTGTGTCGTCGTCTCAATCGGCGCAATTGAACGTTCTTTTTCAATATTACGTGCAATACGTTTGGCAAATTTTTCTTCACCATATCGAAATATTATTTTCATTAATTCTTCAAAAGGCCACTGATTGACTACTTCGTAAGCAGTCAATGCTGCCTCTTGATTCATTCTCATATCTAAACGTGCTTCTTGATGATAACTAAATCCTCTTTGTGCAACATCTAATTGTGGGGAGGAAACTCCTAAATCATAGTAAACGCCGTCAACTTCAGTTACACCATAAGTCGCTAACGCTTCGGTTATATTTCTAAAATTATTATGAATAAAGATTACTTTACCCTTTTCGACTTCGTCTGCTAATTCTTTTTTCGCATTCTCAATCGCCACCATATCCTGGTCAAAGGCATAAAGTCTTCCATCATCATTTAATTGGGATAGGATATATTTGGCATGTCCAGCCCCACCTAATGTACAGTCAACATAAATGCCATTTGGTTTAATATTTAGACCATCAATTGTCTCTTTTAATAACACTGTATAGTGCTCAAATGACATAATCTCACTCCTAATTAAAATCCAAAATCAAACAAATCTTCTGCAATATTTTCAAATTCATCATCATTCATTTCAGAAAAATTATTCCATTGTTCGCTACTCCAAATCTCGATACGGTCTGACACGCCGACCACACGGCATTCCTTATCGATTTTTGCGAACTCTATTAAATTTTTCGGTAAATTAACACGTCCTTGACGGTCAAACTCTACTTCAGTGGCAGCTGAGTAGAATAAACGCGTAAAAGTACGTGCATCTTTTTTTGACAAAGGTAAATTTTTCAATTTTTCATGGATGGTTTCCCAACTTGACATCGGAAATCCAAACAAGCATCCATCCATCCCACGAGTGATAATAAAACGCTCACCCAAATCAGGTCTGAATTTTGCAGGCATAATGAGTCGCCCTTTTGTGTCAATATTATGTTGATATTCACCAATAAGCACGACCCTTCACCCACTTTCTAATGCTTTGATTATAGTTTACCACAATTCCCCACAACGTACCACTTTTTCCTAAAAATTATCAAAAAAAATACGACTTTTATAAAACAAAGTCGCTAAGCGTTGATATAATAAGGTTTATATTTAAACAAAAATGTGGGGGATTTTCCCATAATAGTGGTAGAATCCCCCATGAAACATCTATAAATAAAAAAAGGTGGGAGATTATCCCACAAAATAAGTAAAAAATCTTAAAAACACTAAACCAAGAAGAAAAGCCGATAAATGTTGAAATAATAATTTACTTGCTATTAAATAATAATTTTTAAAGGTAAAGTGATCAATACGACGCACATAATCATATAATTGCAAACCTAAAATAAAACATGAAAAAAATAAAATAAACGGCACTAAATTATAATCAAAAATTAGCCACCCTAATAAATAAATGGAGGTTACCCATAATGGTATTAAAATGATAGCCATCGTCAGTGGCCACTCTTTAAAAAATTTCAGATACGCTTTGAAATACTTTTGAATTAAATAAACCATTAAAATAGGCGTAATATAAATCATTAGTTCACTTAATGAAAATGGGTACATTCTATCACCTTCTAAAAAAGAGGCAAGGCAAAGTCATCATTTTTTTGCCAAACCTCCGTATCAAAATAATTGTTCAGTGTTATTTTACAAAATTAATAATATGTTGCCAAGTATCACGATTTAATACTTCCCAATAATTACCATCTCCTATGAGACAATAACCAACAAACAACCCAATCACTACAAACAAAATAAGTAATAATAGGTAAAGGATTGTTTTTAATATTAATTTCAATGCTTTAATGAGCATCGATTCTGTAAGATGGGTTTCGCTCATAAGAATCATCCTTTTATTATCCAATTAATCGTCTCTTAAGTCGTAAGAACCAACGTTTTAGTTTGTGTTTTTCGGAAACATTTTTTCGTTCTAATTTTCCACTTAAGATTAATTCTAACATGAGGCCAGTGCCAATCGCAACACAACTCATTGGTTGTTCTGCTCTTAAAGCGCTAACCCCTAACTCCTCGGTTAAATATGTATCCAAATGATACGTCATCGCGCCACCACCGGTTAAAATAATCCCTTTTTCAATGATGTCAGCTACCATTTCCGGTTCGGTGTCTTCCAAAATACGTCTTGCTGTACGTGCGATTATTTGTAATTGTGGCCGGATTGCTTCGTAAATATGATTAGAAGTGACATTTAATGATCGTGGTAATCCCGAGACTAAATCGCGACCTTTTAAATCATATGTTGCTAGTTCCCCTTCTTCAACAGGTAAAGCACTCGCCAATAATTTTTTCACTTCTTCAGCGGAGCGTTCGCCAATTAATAAATTATGATGCTCCTTAAAATATTGGACGATTGCTAAATCAAAATCATCCCCTGCGACCTTTAAGGATTCACTATTAACAATTTCTCCTGATGAAATCACAGCGATGTCTGTGGTCCCGCCACCGATGTCCATAATCATGTTAGCAGAAGCATCGGTTAAATCAATCCCTGCTCCGACAGCAGCAATTTTCGATTCTTCCTCAATAAAAATTCGACCACCAATTGCTCTTTCTGTTGCTTCAACTAGTGACAATTGTTCAATTTCACTTATATTAGAAGGGCAACAAATCAACACATTGGGTTTAGAAAACCAGCGTCGTGCATGAATTTTTTCTAAAAATAAAACTAACATCGCTTCAGCTAAATCAAAATCAGCAATCACACCGCCTTTTAAAGGATGGACGATGTCAATTGATTCTGGCGTTCGCCCTATCATTTCATAGGCACGTTTACCAACCTCAATAATTTCATGTGTCCGGTTGTCTACCGCCACTACTGAAGGTTCATTGACCACAATTCCGCGCCCTTTAAAATGAATTAACACATTTGCAGTTCCGAAATCAATTCCTATATCTCTGCTCATATGTTCACCTCATTTTGCCTTCTTAGACAGTTACAGGCTTCGTATTGGTTTGATTCAATGAATGAATGTCAACACGTTCTATATTCGCCCCTAAAGCAATTAGTTTTTCATGGAATTTATAATATCCACGATCTAAATATTGTAATTCCGAAACACGGGTTAATCCTTTTGCGGTTAAACCTGCAATTATTAAAGCGGCCGCTGCTCGTAAATCAGTCGCTTTAACGCTCGCCCCTGTTAATTCAGATGGTCCGTACATTGCAACGGTTTGTCGATCAACTTTAAATTCTGCACCCATACGACGTAATTCTTCAAAATGCATAAAACGATTCTCAAATACTGTTTCAGTTAAAACTGAACTACCTTCTGCTAATAATTGTGCGATAGTCATTTGAGCTTGCATATCAGTTGGAAAACCAGGGTGTGGTAAAGTTTTTACATCAACTGGTTTTAATTTCTCAGGACCTTGAACACGAATACCGTCTTGATAGTCTTCAATAACAACGCCCATTTCTCTTAATTTACTAATTAATGGACGATTGTGCTCAGCGATTGCTCCTTCAATATAGACATCACCTTTGGTAACAGCTGCCGCTACCATAAAGGTTCCCGCTTCAATTCGATCTGGAACCACGGAATGTTCTGTTCCATGTAATGTTTGCACACCTTCAATACGAATTGTCTCTGTACCAGCCCCGACGACATGAGCACCCATTTTATTTAAAAAATTCGCTAAATCAACAATCTCTGGTTCACGGGCCACGTTTTCAATGATAGTAGTCCCTTCAGCATATACAGCTGCCATCATAATATTTTCAGTAGCTCCGACACTTGGAAAATCTAAATATATACGCGCTCCAACTAATTTTTCAGCTGTTGCTTCAACATAGCCGGCAGCACGCGTAATCTTCGCGCCTAAAGCTTCAAATCCTTTTAAATGTAAATCAATCGGTCTTGACCCAATCGCACAACCACCTGGCATTGCGACACGAGCATGACCAAATCGTGCTAATAATGGTCCCATTACAACAATAGAAGCGCGCATCTTGCTAACAAAATCATAGTCAGCCGTTGTTAAGATATCACCTGTTGCATCTAAAACTATTGTATTGTTCTCTGTATCAAATTTATTTTTTACATTAATATTGTTCAATAATTCATTAATTGTATAGACATCTGATAGAACTGGAACATTTGACAAGTATGTCTTACCCTCTTCAACCAAAATAGAAGCAGCTAGAATGGGTAATACGGCATTTTTCGCTCCTTCAACCTTAACAGATCCCTCTAAGCGATTACCGCCTTGTACTAAAATTTCTTCCATATTCAATTTATTCCCCTTTAGTTTTACCTTATCGTTTTGGAGCGAACGATAAGTCGATTTAATTATAGGAATATGCTGTATAAAATACTACGCAATAATTCCATGATCGTAATAACAAACGAGCCAGTAAGATGTCCCAGTGCGATGCTTGCTAAAATACAAACATACTGAGCGTAAACATAATTTCTTTTGGAAAATAATTTACGCCAATCGATTTTGTCTAAAATCATATAAGACATCATGACGAATAAAAATCTTACAAGCAGTACTGCCATACCATTAGCTGTTGTCATTTTATTCTCACCCCTCGTTTCTTTTCTATCATAGCATAAAATAAATTTAAATACACCCAAAAGTTATTTTGTAATCAAAATTTTTAAAAGTAATCTTATTGTAAATTAGTCAATCTCCTTGTTTCATTTGCAATAAAAGCGCGAGAAGAAGCTTTTTGACATTAATAAATGGGAGTAACTAAGAAAAAAACTGCTAATTTTCGCTTACTCTACCCAGTCTCTCTATACTTTTCGATAGACAGCAAGTAGAATCAGCATTCATGTGCTAGCATTCTACCTGCTTCCAATAACGAACAAAATTATTAGCAAAAAATTTGTTTCTCCATGCTACTTCCAATATCAAAATAATCATTGGCAAAAATTAATTTTCTTAATTCTGCTTCCAATATCAAAAAAGTCATTGGCAAAAATTAAATTTCTCCATGACTGGATGAATGGTTAATCTTTCATAGCTCGCACATATTAATAAAGAACCCAAAAAACTGGTCTCCCTCGGGACACCAGTTATGGTAAGCTTTATGTGTCTTACAAAAAACTATTTACTTTCTTTTTTATTGGCTTTCTCACGTAAAGATTTATCTAAAATTTGTTTTCTTAGACGAATACTTTTTGGGGTTACTTCACAATATTCATCATCATCCATAAATTGAATGGATTCTTCTAAAGTCAAGATTCGAGGACGTTTGATGACTGCTGTTTGATCTTTAGTAGCAGAACGAACGTTCGTTAAGTTTTTCGCGCGAGTAATATTGACTGTTAAGTCATTTTCACGATTATGTTCTCCCACTATCATACCGCCATAAACTTCCGTACCAGGTTCTACGAAAATCGTACCACGATCTTCTAAAGCCATAATACTATAAGTCGTTGCTGTACCATTTTCAATCGAAACTAAAGTACCATTACGACGACGACCAATACTTCCTTCTATTACTGGTAAATAATCATCGAAAGTATGGTTAATAATGCCGTAACCGCGCGTAATCGACATGAACTCTGTAGAAAAGCCAATTAAACCACGCGCTGGGACTAAGAATACTAAACGTACTTGACCATTACCAGTATGAATCATATCAGCCATTTCAGCTTTACGAGAACCTAATGCTTCGATAATCGAACCCATATATTCTTCCGGTGTATCAATTTGTACGCGCTCAAATGGCTCACACATTTTACCGTCAATTTCACGTAAAATAACTTTTGGTCTTGAAACTTGGAACTCATATCCTTGACGACGCATTGTTTCAATTAAGATGGATAAGTGCAACTCGCCACGTCCCATCACTCTAAACGCATCTGGTGAATCAGTTGGTTCTACTTTCAATGAAACGTCTGTATGTAATTCTTGCATTAAACGATCTTGTAAATTACGCGCTGTTACATACTTACCTTCACGTCCAGCAAAAGGCGAATTATTTGTTAAGAATGTCATTTCCAATGTCGGTTCATCGATGTGTAGTAATGGTAAAGCTTCAGGCTTTTGTGCGTCAGCAACTGTTTCACCAACGAAAATATCTTCCATACCAGAAAGTGCAATTAAATCTCCGGCTTTAGCTTCATTAATTTCTACACGATCTAAACCAAAGAAACCTAAAATCTTGGTGACACGGAAATTTTTCTTAGTGCCATCTGCTTTCATTAAAGCAACATTATCGCCCACTTTAATCTTACCACGGAAAACACGTCCAATTCCAATACGACCTACAAAGGCATTATAATCTAATAAGGAAACTTGAAATTGTAAAGGTTCATCACTATTATCAATGGGTGCTGGCACATGTTCGATAACAGCATCAAAAATAGCATCCATTGAGGGCTGTTGGTCTTCTAGTTGATCAGAAGTAGAAGAAGTACCGTTAATAGCTGAAGCATAAACTACTGGGAATTCTAATTGGTCATCATCCGCACCGAGTTCAATAAATAATTCTAACACTTCATCGACCACTTCTGCCGGTCTTGCTGACGGTTTATCAATTTTATTAACAACCACTACTGGCGTTAATCCAACTTCTAATGCTTTTTTTAATACAAAACGTGTTTGTGGCATGGTACCTTCATAAGCATCCACTACTAACACAACACCATCAACCATTTTAAGAATACGCTCTACTTCACCACCAAAATCGGCATGTCCTGGTGTGTCTAAAATGTTAATACGAGTGCCTTTATAGTTAACAGCTGTATTTTTGGCTAAGATGGTAATGCCACGTTCTTTTTCGATATCTCCCGAGTCCATTGCACGTTCTTCTAACTGTAAACGAGCATCAAGAGTATCTGAGTTTTTTAGTAATTGGTCAACCAAAGTTGTTTTACCGTGGTCAACGTGAGCAATTATTGCAATATTTCTTATATCATTACGCGTATTCATTAATTTCCCCTATTTCTGTTGGATTGTTTAAAATTTCGACTGCTTCCTTATAAACGCTTGGATGTGCAAAGAGGACCGGTGATTTTTCTAAAATAGATAATGGTGAGCCATTTGCTTGTGTACAAATAATACCACCCGCTTCACAAATCGCATATCCTGCAGCAAAATCCCAAGGATGTAAGCCAAAAGATAAGTAAAGTGAGGCTTCACCTCTTAAAACTTGAATCACCTCTAAAGCTGCAGAACCATGTGCTCTGGCTCCTAATACCGTTGCTAATAAACTTTGACAATTATTTTGATTGCGACTAAACATCCCGACATTTCCCATAATGAGACTATCATTTAATGGACCTACCGGTAATGGTTTCAATGGTTTATTATTGAGATACATCCCTTCACCAACGATACCATAATATAAATCATGCTGCATCACATCATAAATATAGCCCGCTACTGGCTTACCATTATTAAATAAACCAATCATAATACCAAAATTATTCTTTTGTTTAACAAAGTTTAAAGTACCATCAATCGGATCAATAACCCAAATCATGCCATTGGTATCATTTACCGGATCACTGATTCCTTCTTCGCCAATAATACGGTGTTCAGGATAAAACTGACGAATTTTCTCAGTAAAGAATTTTTCCGTTGCTTTATCCATTTCAGTAACTAAATCACTGGCATCCTTTTTTTCATCGACTTGTAATTTTCTACTATGAGATTCTCTCAAAGCCTCTGCCGCTTCTTCCATCCAAACTAAAATACGATGATGTAATTGGTAATCCATATTCTTCCTCCTAATTAATCCTCATCTTTTTGTTTTTGGCTTCCGTCTTATTCAGCTCTTTCATTAATTTCACAGCTTGATAAATAGAATAACCACTTTCACTTTGGAAAACTTTATCTAATTGTTTTTCACCACTTATACTGGTCACCACTTCTTTAAATTTTTGATACTTAATCGAGAACTCTTTAACATCCATTGAAGACTCATAAACTTGCTCAACAGCTGCTAAAAATTCAACAACTTTAACTATCTCTTCTGTTGACCAATCTGAATCGATAGGATAAGCATAATTTTGCATTAGCCCGCCTCCTGTCCATGTACTACTATACAGTATTTTGCAATAAAAATAAAAACATTTTTCCGATGAAAGCGGTCTATATCAAATTATTTTAGTTTCTTGGATAG
>NZ_BCQX01000041.1 GCF_001552295.1 Globicatella sanguinis NBRC 15551
TTAAAAGGACAGATGAGGTAAAACAAGAAGCTTTACAATAATTTTACAATTCTCATTTTAATCGTTCGGATAAATTTATAGTCTAAAACCTTGATGTGATAACCTTTCTAAGTAGGTTTGTAAAAGCGTTTAAAAGATTATGTAAATTTATATCAGTAGATATACTTTCTTGTTTATTTATTTGCTATAATAGGGTCATAGGCCGATTTTCGAGTCTGCCATAATATATTTGGAGGGATTTTTCACATGAAAAAATCATTGCGCAATATTGCGTTATTCGGATTAGTTGGAACAATGTTATCAGGAACTTTTGCAGGTGTTACAGCACATGCTCAAGAAAAAATTGATTCATTAAAAGTAATGTTTGTACCTTCTCGTGACCCAGAAGATATCATTACTGCTACTGAACCATTAAAACAAATGTTAAAAGATGAATTAGCTAAAGAAGGCTTCGAAATCGGTGAAGTGGAAATTGAAGTTGGTACTAACTATGAAGCAGCTGGTGAAGCATTATCTGCTGGAACTGCCGATATTGGTTTTATCCCTGGTGGAACTTATGTTTTATATGATGAAGATGTTGATGTTATCTTAACTTCAACTCGTCAAGGATTAAGCAAAGACTCTGAAAATCCTGCTGACTGGAACGACGGCAAACCAACTGAAAAAGTTGAAGATCAAGTAACTTATTACAAAGGTTTAATCATTGCTGGACCTTCTGAAAAAGGTAAAGAGTTAGCAGAAAAAATTAATAATGGTGAAGAATTAACATGGGAAGATGTTGACTCAGCTAAATGGGCTGTAATGTCATCTTCATCTTCATCAGGTTATATTTACCCATCAATCTGGTTAGGTAATCAATTTGAAGGTAAAAAAATCTCTGACTTAGCAAATGTTGTACAATCTGAATCTTACGGAAGTTCTGTAGCGCGTTTAGCTGCTGAACAAGTAGATATCATCGTTGGATATGCTGACTTACGTGTTGATAATGTTGAAGATTGGGAAGGCGACATGAACCGTGAAGCATCAATCTTTGAAGAAACTAACGTAATCGGTGTTACTCCAAATGTTTACAACGATACTGTTTCTGTTTCTAAAACATCACCTAACATGACGGATGAATTAAAAGCAGCAATTGCTAAAGCAATGATTAACATCGCTGGTACTGAAGAAGGTAAAGAAGTTATCTCTATTTACAGCCACGAAGGTTACCAAGAAGCTAAATCAGAAGATTACGATACAGAACGTGAAGCTCAAAAAATCTTACGTGAACAAGCTAATAACTAATTAGCTTATATAATGAATTGAACGTCTCGGGATATTCCTGAGACGTTTTTTGCGCTTGATTTATTGGAGAAGAATTAAGGTTTCTAACAGCCCAGAAATAAGTGAAGTCTGTTTTCCCTTCAAATTTGATGGAGCTAAAACTTTTCTAAAAGCGGAAAAGTTTATTTAAGCATACATTTCTCAATAAAATTTAATATCAAAAAAATCCCCAAGGCTCTTATTAAGAAGCTTTAAGGATTATATTTTGGTTGATTTTAAAAATGTAAGTGACCGAAAAATTCATGGTAAAGAGCACGAATCGCATCATCTTTATCATCCATACTAATGGTATAAAACATACTAATTTCAGAGGCACCTTGGTTGATCATTAAAATATTAATTTCTTGTGAAGCCAAAGCGCGGGTTGCTTTATTGGCGGTGCCCACGACTTCAGCCATTTCTTCACCCACAATTACTACAATGGCCAAATCCGTTTCGACATTAATGAAATCAGGATCCAGTTGCTCTTCGATATCCTTTAAAAGCGCATCTAAAGTGCCGGGAGCTGCTAGTTGGTGAGAACGAACAACCACTGAAATATCATCAATCCCGGTAGGAATATGTTCGATTGAAATATGGTGATCTTCAAAAATTTGTAACAATTTCCGAGTAAAACCTAATTGACGGTTTAATAAATATTTATTAATAGAAATAGCAGTAAACCCTTCATCGCAACTAATCCCAATAGCAGGTAAATTAGGATTGATTTCTCGCTGAGCCACAATTTTAGTACCAGCAATTTCAGGGTGGTTAGTATTTCTTACCATCACGGGAATATCCACTTGATATAAAGGCTCTAACGCTTCATCGTGAAAAATTCCAAAACCAGAATAAGCCAACTCACGCATTTCACGATAAGTAATTTCTTTAATAGCATAAGGTTTACGGACGATGCCAGGGTGGGCTGCATAAATATAGCTTTGATCGGTAAAGTTTTCATAAATATCAGCTTCAACACCACGAGCAACAATCGCGCCTGTAATATCACTACCACCACGAGGGAAAGTCACGATATTGCCGTTTGGTGAATAACCGAAGAAGCCAGGAATGATTAAAATTTGTTCATCATGCTTATATTGTGCGATTTTTTCATAGGACTCCAATAATAAATGAGCATTACTCGGTTCATCACTCACGATAATACCCAATTCAGCTGGAGAAATATAACGGGCATTAAGACCAATACGTTGAAAATACTGACTTATTAATTGAGCGTTGAAATCTTCACCACACGCTTTAAGAGCATCTAATAGTCGCAGAGGGTCAGTAATTGAAGATAAATACTTGGTTAAAATTGTATCAAAATGGGTAATAATCTCTTTTGAAAGTGATAACTCATCAGCAATTGAAGAATAGCGATCTAAGACCATCTGTTTTGCCCTTTCAATTGATCCGTTATGGACTTTCTCATCAAATAAATGGATTAATAAATCCGTCACCTTGGTATCCTTATCATCTCTTTTCCCTGGTGCCGAAACAATTACGAATTGAATTTCCGGGTCATTTTGAATGATATTGGCTACTTTTTGTATTTGGGTTGCGTTACTTAACGAGCTACCTCCAAATTTTGCGACTTTCATGCTATCACATCCTTGAACAATAATAATTTTTAACTTTATTAATCATCATACATGAAAAGATAGCAAAAAGGTAGTGTTTATTGTAAAATGAAGAGTAATAAATGAGAAATTCATTAAAACACACTGGAGGAGAGCACTTTATGATGAAAATAGCAATTTTAGGATTAGGAACAGTAGGTGGAGGCGTCTTAAAACTATTACAAAAGGTTAATGAGGCTCGTACTGATTCAAAAATTGACATTACTCATGTGCTAGCTCGAGACATTAAAGATGAGACCCTTGATTTAACCGGAATTATAGTAACGGATGACGTTGATGAAATATTAAACAGTGATATCCAACTTATTGTGGAGGTTTTAGGTGGCGTCGATTTTCCTTATGAAGTTCAAAGAAAAGCATTAGAACGTGGTATTCATGTGGTAACGGCGAATAAAGATATGCTAGCATTACATCTTAACGAATTAGCACAAATGGCAAACCGGCATCAAGCCCAAATTGGTTATGAAGCGAGTTGTGGCGGGGGTATACCAATTATCCAACCTTTACAATATAGTTTAAATGCTAATAAAATTAATAAAGTGATGGGGATTTTAAACGGCACGACCAATTATATTTTAACGAAGATGGCTGATGAACAATGTGAATACCAAGAAGCTTTGGCACAAGCGCAAGCATTAGGATATGCCGAAAAAGACCCTACTAATGATGTTGAAGGTTATGATGCGGCACGTAAGATTGCGATATTATCACGCTTAGCTTTTAAAGTAAATATTCCATTTGAACGTGTCGAGGTAAGAGGTATTAGTCAAGTTGATCAACAAGACATCCAATTGGCTCAAGAAAATGGCTTCACTCTTAAATTATTAGGGAAGAGTCACCAAGTCGCAGAGGCTATTAGTATTAGTGTAGAACCGGTACTATTATCTAATAGTCATAGTTTAGCTAATGTCAAATTAGAAAAAAATGCGATATTTATTGAGGGAGATGCGGTCGGACAAACAATGTTTTATGGACCAGGAGCCGGCAGTTCGGAAACAGCATCCGCAGTAGTATCGGATATTTTATTCATCGAAAAATTTGGCTTCACTGGGAATTTAACCACTCAAGAAAGTGGCCATTTCACAAAAAGTATAACAGATCATCGTTATTATATCCGTTTGGAGGAAGATATGTCCCGTTTAAAAGAGCGATTAATTGCGATGAACATCAAGTATCAACTATGGCAAAATGACGAAATAACAGCCGTTTTAACCGCAACCATTTCAGATTCAACATTTAAAGCGTTGACCCAAGAGTTAACACTGGCAGCTTATTATCAGATAGAAGGTGAATAGATGTCACAGTTTGAAATAAAAGTACCAGCAACCACTGCGAATTTAGGAGTTGGTTTTGATTCAATTGGGTTAGCCCTTAATAAGTTTCTAACCGTTAAAGCGTCCCCGGCTGACAACTGGCAATTTAACTTTAAAGATGCTTTTTTAAAGGTTTTGCCGAACAATGAGCGAAATTTAGTCGCCAAGGTTGCGATTAAAGTTGCTTCAAAATTTCAGCAGACGATGCCACCATTAAGAGTGGAAATGAGTAGTGAAATACCTTTAACGCATGGTTTAGGCAGTTCATCTAGTGCTATTGTCGCAGGTGTTGAATTAGCCAATCATTTTGTTCAATTAAATTTGACTCAAGAGCAAAAAATTCTGATCGCTACTGAAATAGAAGGCCACCCAGATAATGTTGGCCCTTGTGTGACAGGAGGCTTGTTTATTGGGGCTTACCAACAAGGAGAATTAGTTTATGAGACTGCCGACTTCGATCAGGTGGGGATTATTTTAAGTATTCCTGATTACGAGTTGAGTACAGCAGAAGTTCGCAAAGTGTTACCGGCAGAATATACTAAAGAAGCCATAATCCTGCAAAATGCCTACAGCAATATTATGACGGCTGCGCTGTTGAAAGGCGATTTTGAAAAGATGGGGGCGATGATGATGAAAGACCTTATTCATGAGCCTTATCGTCAACCTTTAATAAAAGAATTTGATGTAGTAAAAAATATTACTCTTACTACCGGTGCTTTTGCCACTGTTATTAGTGGTGCCGGACCGACAATTTTAACGCTTTGTCCGGTTGAACGAACAGAAGCCATTCTTCAGTCGCTTAATTCAATGGTACCCGAATGTCGACATGAAATCACAACAGTATACCCTTTATTAACTTAATATTTTAGAGACTGGGTGGTTTTATAACTCTCCAGTCTTGTTTATCATTTAACCTCGTATTAAATGAATGGCTCCACAACCTATTAGGTAGTTTTTCATTAATTAAAGCTCGAAAAATATTACTTAATTGATGACGCTCGTTGAATTACGTTACGATTTATTATTTAATCTGTTCTTAACGGAATTACATCAAGTGTTTTTTATCTATTCAGCAATGCTTTCTTCACACTTGTTATTGAACATGACATTAGAGTTCCTCTATTGAATAATAATAGAGACAAAAATCGCTGATCCATAAACTTTCTTTTTTTATGTGCAGCAGTCTACTGACCATTTAGCCACTTAATAGCAAAAAACTATTTCAACGTTTTTTATCAACAATATAGCGTTAAAACAGTAAGGTTGTGCAATACTTAAAAAGATCATTTTTCAAATAAAGCAGCGGCTTAATAAATTTACCATTAATAATAAGAAAACAGGTTAACTTTTAAAGATTTATTGCGTATAATAATACGGTATTAAATGGATAAAAGGAGAACGCGATGAGTTTATTATCAGTAACAAATTTAACGCATGGCTTTGGTGATCGTGCTATTTTTGAAGATGTATCATTCCGTTTATTAAAAGGAGAACATATCGGATTGGTCGGTGCTAATGGTGAAGGTAAATCTACTTTCATGAATATTGTCACGGGTCAAAGATTACCTGATGAAGGGAAAATTGAATGGGCTCGCAATGTCAAAGTAGGCTATTTGGATCAACATTCTGTATTGGAAAAAGGCCAAACTGTTCGCGATGCTTTAAGAGGAGCGTTTGATGATTTATTTAAAGATGAAGCCCGAATTAATGAGATATATATGGCGATGTCAGAAGCTGAAGGTGAAGAACTAGATGCCTTAATGGAAGAAGTAGGAGAGCTTCAAGAACGCTTAGATGTGCATGATTTTTATATCTTAGACGCCAAAATTGATGAAGTAGCACGAGCTTTAGGTATAGTAGACTATGGAATGGACAGTGATGTCACTGAGTTAAGTGGTGGCCAACGTACGAAAATTTTACTAGCTAAATTATTATTAGAAAAACCCGATATTTTATTATTAGACGAGCCGACTAACTATTTAGATGCTGAGCATATTGAATGGTTAAAACGTTATTTACAAAATTATGAAAATGCCTTTATTTTGATTTCGCATGATATTCCATTTTTAAATGAAGTGATTAATATTATTTACCATGTGGATAATTTACAAATTACTCGTTATACCGGTGATTATTATCAATTTAAAGAAGTCTATGCGATGAAACAAGCGCAGTTAGAAGCAGCTTATGAACGTCAACAAAAAGAGATCGCTGACTTGAAAGATTTTGTCAATCGTAACAAAGCCAGAGTCGCTACTCGGAATATGGCCATGTCACGCCAGAAAAAATTAGATAAAATGGATATTATTGAATTAAAAGCTGAAAAACCTAAGCCTAATTTTAGTTTTAAATCAGCGCGCACTCCAGGCCGCTTTATTTTCGAAGCTGAAGAATTAGTAATTGGTTATGATCGTCCATTAACTAAACCATTGAATTTAGTGTTTGAACGGAATCAAAAAATTGCGATTATTGGTGCCAATGGGATTGGGAAAACGACTTTACTAAAGAGTCTTTTAGGCATTATTGAACCAATCAGTGGTCAAGTCGAACAAGGGGATTACTTAGAAATTGGCTACTTTGCTCAAGAAGTACCAGGTGGTAATCGACAAACACCATTAGAAGCCGTATGGGAAGCATTTCCAAGTCTTAATCAAGCAGAAGTTCGTGCAGCTTTAGCTCATGTCGGATTAACCGCGAAACATATCGATAGTCAAATCCAAGTACTAAGTGGGGGCGAACAAGCCAAAGTCCGCTTTTGCTTACTGATGAATCGTGAAAATAATGTCTTAGTGTTAGATGAACCAACCAATCATTTGGATGTTGATGCCAAAGATGAACTAAAGCGAGCATTAAAAGAGTATAAAGGCAGTATTTTAATGGTCTGCCATGAACCTGATTTTTATGAAGGTTGGGTCGACGGTGTATGGGATTTTAGTGAATTGGCTTAGTAAATTTTTAATGTAGAATATGAAGTAATCAGACGTCTAGCCATCATTTGTTATCGCAAAAGCTCCATAGAATTATTATTAATAAATTAAATCATCTAGTTTGAAGAAACAATGTATTTTTCTCTTGTAGTCCAAGTCGGGATCACAGAGGCCGTTATACAAATTCTTCAAACTATTTTTTTAATACCTTCTTGTTTTCTCTATTTTTCAGAAAATTAACTTAAATTCGTTTTCATAAAAACAAAGTATTTGACGATTTTAAAATCACAAACTATAATAGTTAGCATACAAACAATTGTAGTTCGTATCCATACTAAAAAGAAAGGAGTCGTCATGTTTCATATCGGATTTAAAATCAGAGAGTTAGGTTTAATCATTGAAAAGTATCTGCAACACATGGCCATCCAGTGTAATTTGGAACATTTAGAAGGACCTCAAGGTGCTGTCTTATTTTACTTAATTAGTCATGAGGATCAAGATGTTTTTCAAAAAGACATTGAACAACTCCTAAATATACAGAAAGCTTCGGCATCAGGGTTAATTAAGCGGATGGAAAAAAATGGGTTTATACATGTCCAGCCTTTGGAAAGTGATAAACGTTTTAAAGCCATCAAAGTGACAGATGAAGGAAAGGCCAAGCATCAGGCGATTGAAAATTTCTTGAAACAAGTTGAAGCCGACCTTAGTAAAGGTATTAGTCAAGAGGAATTTAAAATTTTCCATAATGTCATTAAAAAAGTAACTCAAAATGCGCAAGTAGAATCAGAAGAAAAACAAGAAGGAGAATATGAGTGTTAAAAATATTCAAACGAATGAATAGAAAAGAAGTGATGATGGCTGTCGTCAGTGTTCTATTCATTATGGCCCAAGTCTGGTTAGATTTAAAAGTACCAGATTATATGTCAGAAGTGACCAAAAAATTAGTGATGCCAGGTACAGAACTTAAAGAGCTCTATCAACCTGGAGGGATGATGTTACTCTTATCATTATTAAGTTTTGCGACCAGTCTATTAGTTGGCTTTTTAGCAGCTCGATTGGGAGCAAGTTTTACACGAACATTAAGACGTGATATTTTTGAACACGTGTTAAGTTTCTCAGCTAAGGAAACACAAAGCTTTTCAGTCCCAAGTTTAATTACGCGTACAACCAATGATATTATTCAATTACAAATGTTAATTGCCTTTGGTTTGCAAGTAATGGTCAAAGGACCCATTATGGCCGGCTGGGCGATGGTTAAAATATCTAACAAAAATGGTCAATGGATGTTAGCAACCGCATTAGCCGTACTTTTACTATTAATTGTTATTACCATTATTATGGTATTGGCTTTTCCAAAGCAAAAAATGATCCAAAAATTAACCGATAAGTTGAATGCAATCTCTCGTGAAAACTTAACGGGGATACGGGTCATTCGAGCTTATAATGCTGAAAAATTCCGCAATGATAAATTTGATGTTGCCAATAGCGAATTGACCGATACCAATTTGTTCTCAATGCGAATGTTCTCATTAATGATGCCATTAATGACGATAGTATCTAGTGGGTTATCGTTATCGGTTTATTGGATTGGGGCTTATCTCATTCAAAATGCAGCTTTAAATATGAAAATAACACTCTTTGGCGATATGGCCGTCTTTACTTCTTATGCGATGCAAGTGGTCATGGGCTTCATGATGATGACGATGATTTTTGTCATGCTACCAAGAGCGATTGTGTCTGCTAAACGTATTAATGAAGTATTAGAGACACATTCTGTGATTGACTATCCTGCAACAACCAAGACGAACGATCAAACGAATGAATATGTTTTAGAATATGAAAATGTAACCTTTAAATATAGTGATAGTGCTGAACCCGTTATCTCGAATATTAGCTTCAAGGCTAAAAAGGGACAAACAATTGCCTTTATTGGTTCCACAGGTAGTGGTAAGAGTACTTTGATTAACTTATTACCACGTTTCTACGATGTGACTAGTGGTGCCATTAAGTTAAATGGGCAAAATATTAAAGAGATTGCCCATGATGATTTAAATAATAGGGTGGGATATATACCACAAAAAGCCGTCATCTTTAGTGGAACCATTGCCTCTAATATGAATTTTGGTGAAAGTAAAGAATCGCCATTAACGGAAGAAAAAATGAATGCAGCTTTAGAGTTAGCACAAGCTAAAGAATTTATACAAAGTAAAGAAAACGGCTTGCAATCAACAGTAGCTCAAGAAGGTGCAAATTTCTCAGGGGGTCAAAAACAACGACTAGCAATTGCCCGTGCTTTAGCGCGCAAACCAGAAATTTTAATATTTGATGATTCCTTCTCAGCTTTAGACTATAAAACGGATAAAGCGTTGAGACATGATTTAGCAGTCCAAACGGCTGATATGACGAAGTTAATTGTCGCGCAACGTATTTCAACCATTATGGATGCAGATTTAATCTTAGTATTAGATCAAGGGAAAGTAGTCGGTCAAGGTACGCATCAAGAATTATTAGCTAATAATGAAGTGTATCAAGAAATTGCCTACTCACAATTATCAAAGGAGGAATTAACCAATGGCTAAAGAACAACCACAATCAGAAAAAGCCCTAAAACGTGCTTTACGCTATGCCGATGGCTATTTAATTCCCATCGTTATTGCCTTAATTTTCTCAATTATTAGTAGTGTGATCACCGTTATCGGACCTGATAAAATGAGTGAAATGATGGATGTCATTACTCAAGGGGTGATGGTTGGTATTGACTTAAATAAAATTGATAAAATAGGAAAAACATTAGTTATCTTGTATTTAACGGCAGCGGTCATGGGGTATGCACAAAGCTTTATTGTGGCAACTATTTCACAACGCTATACCCAACGCCTTCGTCGTGCAATCGCTGAAAAGATGAATCGCCTTCCTTTACGATACTTTGATAGCCGTCCAACCGGTGATGTTTTATCCATTATTACCAATGACTTGGATACTGTTGGTCAAAGCTTAAATCAAAGTTTAGGAACATTAGTTTCAGCAACAGTTTTATTAATCGGTACATTATTTATGATGTTTAAAACGAATTGGGTAATGGCTCTTACAGCAATCAGTTCAGTTTTTATTGGTTTTATTGGAATGGTCTTTATTATGAGTAAATCTCGTGCTCATTTTAAGGCGCAGCAAAAGAACTTAGCTACTGTCAATGGCTATATCGAAGAAGCCTATACCGGACTCTCGATTGTCAGCAGTTATAATGCAGCCGATGAAATGAAGGGCCAATTTGCAAAATTAAATGAACAATTATACGGAAGTGCTTGGAAATCACAATTTTTAGGTGGGATGATGATGCCACTGATGGCTTTCATCGGGAACTTCGGTTATGTGATGGTTAGTTTAATGGGTGCTTACCTAGTTTTAAATGGCCACATTACCATCGGGGTCATAATTGCCTTTATGGTGTACGTTCGTTTATTCTCACAACCATTATCCCAAATTGCTCAAGCGGCACAAAGCTTACAATCAGCTGGGGCAGCCTTAGGTCGAGTGATGGACTATTTAGAGGCAGACGAAATGAGTGACGAATCGTATAAAACAACCCAATTATCACAAATTAAAGGACAGGTTGCCTTCGAACATGTTAATTTTGGCTATGATGAAGGTAAAACGATTATTCATGATTTCTCTGCCGAAGCTAAAGCGGGTCAAAAAATCGCGATTGTTGGTCCAACCGGTGCTGGTAAAACAACGATTGTTAACTTATTGATGCGCTTCTATGAAGTCAATGGCGGTCAAATTTTAATCGATGGTGTCAATATTAAAGACATGACTCGTGCTGAATTGCATGAATATTTCAGTATGGTATTACAGGATACTTGGTTATTTGAAGGTAGCATTCGCGATAATTTAGTATTCAATCAACCAGAGGTTACACAAGAAGAAGTGATAAAGGCAGCCAAAGCGGTGGGGATTCATCATTTTATTACCACATTACCTCAAGGTTATGACACGGTATTGGATGATTCCGTTCAATTATCAGTAGGACAAAAACAATTAATGACCATTGCCCGTGCGTTAATAAAAGATGCTCCATTATTAATTTTAGATGAAGCGACGAGCTCAGTGGATACTCGTACGGAAGAATTAATTCAAAAAGCAATGGATGCCTTAATGGTTGGTCGGACCTCATTTGTCATTGCTCATCGACTTTCAACCATTCGTAATGCTGACTTAATATTAGTAATGAAAGACGGAAATATTATCGAACAAGGTAATCACGATCAATTAATGGTTCAAGACGGCTTTTATGCGGACTTATATAATAGTCAGTTTGAGAATGGTAATGGCACCTTTGAGGAAGAAGAACTATAATCTAAAAGGAATAAAGCATATAACGAACATAATGATTGAATTTAAACGACTTTACAACTTTTTGTGTGGCCCCACAATAAATTAAAAAAGCATATCTAGCGAAAGTGTTTAGCTAAGCGAAGGTACCTAAAGAGAAAAACCAGTTAACTAGATTCCTAAAAGGGAAATTAAGCTAACTGGTTTTTATTATAATAATTTAAGAATATCTTTTTCGATTGCTTTAGGCGAGGTGGTTGGTGAGTAACGTTTAACCACTCGTCCTTCGCGATCAATTAAAAACTTCGTAAAGTTCCATTTGATATTATTGGAGAATAGCCCTTGGGTTTCTTGTTTTAACCATTGGAAAATGGGTTCAGTCTTAGGGCCGTTCACTTCTACTGTTTCATTTAAGGGGAAACTGACTCCAAAATTCAATTGACAGGTGCTTTCCATATCACTATCGACCACTTTTTCTTGTTTAAATTGATTGGAAGGAAATCCAATGACAGTAAATTCTTGGTCGTGATAGCGTTGATAGAGTTCCTCTAATTGAGTCAATTGAGGGGCTAAGCCACAACCGGTTGCGGTATTAACGATTAACAAGACTTGTCCATTATACTCATTCAAGCGGTAAGGTTGGCCGCTGCTACGAACTAATGAAAAATCTGGTAAACTCATGCTTTTGCTCCTTTCAAACATCCCATACCTAAAACAGGACTACCTTTACGATATTTACTGGAATAGTAAAGGCAAAATCAGTGTAGTATCTGTATCAATCATAGTCAAAGTAGAAGGGCCAATACATCAAAGTTATAATACGGCCCAACAAAATTTCTAAATAAACAAGCCTTTACAACAATTAAAATTTCAATCAAAAAACCAAAGGGGAATTTTCCATGAATTAGTCGTCTAAATCAACATTGTGGTAAACGCGTTGAACATCTTCGTCATCTTCCAAAACTTCAATTAAATGTTCAAATTTTTTCAAATCTTCGCCTTCTAATTTCACTTCATTTTGTGCAATCATGTCTGTTTCAGCTACTTCAAATTCAGTAATTCCCATACCTTCTAAAGCAGTTTTAATGGCTTCAAAGTCTTTTGGTTCACCATAAACAACTACGGTATCTCCTTCAGCAAATACTTCACGAACATCGACATCCGCTTCTAATAAAGCCATCATTACGTCGTCAGCATCTTGATCGGCCATTACAAAAACAGCTGTTGCATCAAACAGGTAATTAACTGAACCACTGACACCCATGTTACCACCATTTTTACCATATGCAGCCCGAACATTACTTGCAGTACGGTTGACATTATTAGTTAAAGCATCGACCATAATCATTGAACCATTGGGCCCGAATCCTTCATAACGTAATTCTTGGTAGTTTTCATCATCGCCACCTTTAGCTTTATCAATGGCTTTTTCAATAACGTGACGAGGGACATTATATGTCTTCGCACGATCAACAACAAAACGTAATTTTTGGTTTAATTCTGGATCGGGTTCACCTTGTCTTGCAGCAGCATAGATTTCAATACCGAATTTAGCATAAATCTTCGAAGTATTTTGGTCTTTATTTGCTTTCTTTTCCTTAATATTCATCCATTTACGACCCATTTATTTCACTTCTCTTTCAATAAAATTAGAATGTTCCAACACTCATTTTACCATAAAAACGTCCTTTGTGATAGAGTTTTACGTTCTATTTTAATTCACTAAATTATGAGAGTTTGCTTAAAAATGGAGTTGGCTTTTGACAGAAGTGTCTTGCATTTTATGTATAATCCAAATAAGCATCATTTAATATGAATAGAAAGGGAAATATTAAGGCCATTGCTGATGATATAGGTCACGCAATGATCACCAAAAAACGCCTTTTTAAAGAGTTGCTGTTATATCACGGATTTGTCAAGATTACTAAAGTATTTAAAACCAGGAGATTATTTGGGTGTTTGTGTAACAATTAGGTTACATGACACTTTAAAAATGACCGGTTACTTTTACGATGTGATGACAAAACATCGAATTCATGGTCGAATCGTTATCTAAATGTTATAATATAGAGGTAGATTGATATCGATTGGAAGGAGAAAAAAATGAAATTACATAAAAAATTAATCTCAGCTTCAATGGCTTTATTAGCCTCAACCTCATTAGCTGTTTTACCAACCACACAAGCACAAACCGCAACACACACTGTACAAAGTGGAGAATATTTACAAGGCATTGCAGCCGCATATGGCGTAACTGCAGAAGAATTACGCGCATGGAACGGCTTATCAAGTGACATGATTTATGTCGGCGATGTATTAGTCGTAGACGGATCAAGCAGTGGTACGGTAGTATCTAATTCTAGTGCTGCAGGTACTCACGTTGTACAAAATGGTGACGTCCTATATAACCTAGCCATTCGTTACGGGGTAACCGTCGATGATTTAATGGCATGGAATGGTTTAACTAGCGATTGGTTAAATGTTGGCGACACTTTAGTTGTCTATGGTAATGCTACTGCAACAGGTGGAAATTACTACTATGATTACACAGCACCAGTCTCTACCTCTTCAACCGGCTACCATACAGTAGCACCTGGCGATACACTATCAGGCATTGCAGCCGTTTATGGTGTAACAGAAGAAGAATTGTGGGCATGGAATGGCTTATCCAGCGACTGGTTGAATGTCGGTGATCAAATTGCTGTCACAGGTTATAGTTCTGGCGCTACCTCAACTTATACTAATTATGTGCCAACGTCCAATACTGCAACAACAAATTACACGGTATCAGCAGGTGATAGCTTATATGAAATCGCCCAAGCTTACGGTACAACCGTTGATAACTTAATGGCAATTAACGGATTATCAAGTACTTTCTTACAAATTGGTGATCAGTTAGTGGTTCCTGGTGCAGACAAGAGTGCGACTTCTGAAGCGCCAACTGAAGAAACAAAGGAAGAAACAACGACCGAAGATAAGAATAAAGAAGAAAATAAAGAAGAAGCAACGGAAACTTCAACCGATTTAACCGATGAAGAAAAAGCGGCTGGTATTAAAGCAAAACACATTATTCAAAAAGGTGAAACTTTATTTAAGATTGCGAATAAGTATGGAGTCACACTATATAATTTAAAATCTTGGAACAACATTACAGCAGAAAATCCAGCTCGCGTTGGTGATGAGTTGATTATTAAAGATTCTGCTTACGAACCTCAAAAACATAAAGTAACAGAAGGTGACACAATTGATGCAGTTGCTGAAACTTATAACACCACAGCAGAAGCAATCAAAGTATGGAATGAATTGGCTGACAATGAATTAGAAGTAGGTAAAGAAATTTATGTAAGTAACCCAGAACCAACATTACATGAAGTTCAAACAGGTGAAAACTTACAAACTATTGCCGATCAATATGGTGTAACACCAGAAGATTTACGTGCATGGAATGGCTTACCAGAAAAATCAATGATTGTTAATGGAACGATCTTAGTATCAAATCCAACAGCCGTTACTGAATAATAAAAATAAAATAATAAAGACTGGGCAGAAATTATAGAGTTTCTGTCCAGTTTTTTTGGGATAAATTTTGAGTAGTAATTGGGTAGAATGAGAATGCGCTAACGAGAGAGCAAGATTCAAAATCTAAACAGAAATGTGAGAATGGGAATACTGACTATGCAAGCTTTGATAATACAATTACTTAGTGCGAATGTCTATACGATGTAGTAACCTATAACAGATCGGTTATTTAACCTATTTAATTGTTAGGATTACCATTGCATAGTAGCAAACCGTGTCAAGAAGATTAAAAAACTTATTCAATTATGTAGGATGTTGGTTTACGAAATTTTGAACGGTGTCAAAGTGGTTAGTGAAACCAACTCAATAAATATAGGGAGAATACGAAGTAGCCATCCTTCGATTGGTCATTTTTGTCTGCTCTTTTTTGATCACAAAAAATATTAATAAATGAAAAATAATATTGCATAGAAAAAGCTGACGAATGGACGTCAGCTGAAAATATAGATATCTTGCTATTTTAATTAAAAACTATTCCAAGCACAATTTTGTCCTGCAACAGCACCCGTGACAAAAGCAGCCGTAATATTATAACCACCGGTATAACCGTTGATGTCTAATAATTCACCACAGAAGTATAGACCATTCATTAGCTTAGACTCCATCGTAGCGGGATTGATTTCTTTAGTTGAAACACCACCACCGGTTACAAAACCTTTTTCAATCGGTTGCGAACCTGTACTTGTAAAATCAAAATGTTTTATTTTATTAAGTAAGGCTTCAACTTCAGCATGAACTAATTGTTTATAAGCCGTCGTCTGATCCATTTTTAATTGAGATAAAATTACCTCAGCCATACGCTCTGGCATCCAATTTTTTAAGATAGTTAATAATTGTTTGTCACGGTTTTCCTCGGCAAAAACTTTTAGTTGTTCCATCGTATGATGCGGTGTTAAATCGATAGATAGATGAGCCACCTTTTCACCCGTTTGATGAAGCCACTGGTTAACATGACCAGAACATCTTAGAATAGCGGGTCCAGAATAGCCGAAATGAGTAAAAATCATATCCATTTGGTGATAAGTGATAGCTTTTTGATCAGCATCCCATAAGGTCACGCCCACATCTCTTAAAGAAACACCACGTAAAGCTTTACTAGTAATCCACTCATCATCAGATAGTAGAGGGGACTCGGTAGGGTATAACCGTTCGATGGTGTGACCAGCTGATTTGGCCCAAGCATAAGCATCACCAGTCGCACCTGTTCGGGGGTAAGCACGACCACCCGTTGCTAGAATAACACCATTGGCTTGGATTTCTAAACCTGATTTCGTTAGTACCCCTTTGACGCACTGGTTTTCACGGTCAAATAATAGCTTATCGACAGGTTCATTGGTTTGAATCTCGACACCTAGTTCACGACAGTAATCCAATAAAGTTTCTAAAATGGTACGAGCGCTATCTGTAACGGGAAACATGCGCCCATGATCTTCTTCTTTCAGTTGTACTCCACGACTTTCAAAAAAATGCACAATATCTTCTTGATTAAACTGATTAAGGGCACTGTATAAAAACTTGCCATTACCAGGAATATGACGAATTAATTCATCACGTGAGGTACGGTTGGTCACATTACAACGACCACCACCTGATAAGAGTAATTTGCGACCTAATTTTGGATTTTTTTCTAGAACAAGGACACTGACACCTTGTAAAGCAGCGTGTACCGCAGACATGAGACCACTGGTCCCTCCACCGACTATAATAACTTGATAGGTGTTTTTCATCTGACTCCTTCTTAATGACGCACCTTAATGCGATCGAAAATCATATGAGCGAGTGCATAATCTATAAAGCCGTGAATAATGGAACCAAAACCAACTAATACCCATAAAGTATAGTAAAAGCCTTCTGTGTTGGTAGTTTGGGCAGTGACAGAGAATAAATAAACTGCTAGTACTTCACCTAAACCATGAACCACATTAATTAAGAAATAGAATGGTGCTTGTTTAGCAAATGATAGCTGATTGATTTTAAAACTTTTAATTAAAAATAAAGCAAAAAGAACGAATAAAAAATGTGATAAAGCTCTTAAAACAATGATTAAAGGAAACCCTGCCAATAAGAAACCAATGGTCGTTCCGGCCGTCACACTTAAAGCGACAAAAGGTGAGATAAACAGACCTAAAAATATCGGTACATGACTAGCAAGTGTATAGGATGCTGGACCAATAATCACTTTAATGGGCATCACTAATGGAATCATAATACCAATAGCAATTAACAAACTACTAATTAACATTTGTTGGGTACGATTTTTTGTTATAATATTCAATTTAAACCCCTCCTAATGTTAGAATTATAGCATAATATCAGTAATAAAGGTATAGTAAATGAAATTTGGATTAAATTTTTACCGGGAAAATTCGTCCCGGAAACCCTGCAAAAAGTTTAAAATAATTGAAAAAATATTGTTGGTAATGCTTGACATTATGGTACTTTAGGGGTAATATGATAGACGGTATTGTTTGCCCCACTATGAGCCCCGGAAACTCAATAGTACTTGTCAAACAACTAGATTTAATAATGGAGGAAACAATCGTGCGTCAAACATATATGGCTAAGAAAAACGAAGTTGAACGTAACTGGGTATTAGTAGATGCGACAGATGTGCCTTTAGGTCGTCTTTCAGCAGTAGTTGCTTCAATTTTACGCGGAAAAAACAAACCAACATTTACACCTCACGTAGACACAGGTGATTTTGTTGTCGTAATCAATGCAGATAAAGTAGCTTTAACTGGAAACAAAGCAGCAGATAAAATGTACTACCGTCACAGCGGTCACCCAGGTGGAATCAAATCTATCTCAGCTGGTGATTTACGTGAAAAAAATTCTCGTAAATTAGTTGAATTATCTGTTAAAGGTATGTTACCAGACACTCGCTTAGGACGTAAACAATTCACTAAATTATTTGTTTACGGTGGAGCAGAGCATAAACATGCAGCTCAAAAACCTGAAGCATTAGACATTAATACATTAATTTAAGGAGGGAATTTAATTGGCTAAAGCACAATATATTGGTACAGGTCGTCGTAAAAATTCAGTAGCTCGTGTACGCTTAGTGCCAGGAACTGGTGTAATCACTATTAATGGTAAATCATTAGAAGAATACATTCCTTTCCCTCACTTACATGAAGTTATGAAACAACCATTTGACGTTACAGAAACATTAGGAGCATATGATGTGACTGTTAATGCTAATGGTGGAGGTTACTCAGGACAAGCTGGAGCAATCCGTCACGGTATCGCTCGTGCATTATTAACTGTAGATCCTGATTTCCGTCCAGCTTTAAAAGCTGCTGGTTTATTAACACGTGACCCTCGTATGGTAGAACGTAAAAAACCAGGTCTTAAGAAAGCTCGTAAAGCTTCACAATTCTCAAAACGTTAATCGTTGTTATATCAACGTTTCAAGACACTTTCCAATTATGGAAGGTGTC
>NZ_BCQX01000042.1 GCF_001552295.1 Globicatella sanguinis NBRC 15551
CAGGTTGAGGCCACTCAACCACTGCGCTTTTAATTATCGATCGCTCACTTGATTGATTTTATCAAGTTTATGCCAAATCTCATTAAGACGCAGGTTGAGGCCACTCAACAACTGCGCTTTTAATTAACGAACAATCACTTGATTAAATTTATCAAGTTGAGGTCCCGTCTTATCTTATGATGAATTTAGCTCTCACTTGATTTCCCTAAACCTTCAATCAATTCATGACTTATCGCAATAAACTGCTCTAACTGTTCTTCTTTAACGTTTTTAAAGCCTGCTTCAATTTGTTTATTAAATCTTGCATTCGTCACCTCATAGATTTTACGCCCTTCATCAGAGATTTTAATAATTCCATTGCGGCGGTCTTCCTCTAAGGTTTCTCTAAACAACCATCCTTTTGCTAATAAATGTTTAATTGTACGTGAAACGGCTGCGTTAGAAATATTCAGCTCCGTTGCTACTTCAGAAATGGTTTGTTTTTCGTCTTTTTCTTCCAATTCCACTACATAATCTAATAATACAAATTCACTACGAGACATTTCACAACTACTATCAAAAAATTTTCTTCTTATTCGGCTAATATCTAAATTTAGTTTAAATGCCTCTTTAATTAATTCTGCTTTCATGTAATACCTCCAGAATTCTCTCGTCCTTAATAATAAGTTAAAAGTAGGTAAATTTCAAGTAAACTCATAAATTCTGACATCAGACTGTTACATAAATGTGATACAAGTCTCCGTAAATTTCTGTTAGAATATAGTGTGATACATAAATAGAAAGGTGTTACTATGAAAAAACTTATTTTATTACTATTAACGGTTATCTTAGCCGGTGTATTATATATAAACTTTATTCCTCAATCTTTCAATTCAAATGAAATGAAAGAGGAACAAACCACATTAAGCGATAATAACAATGGATCGCAAGTCGAAATCGTCTCTGATAATCAAACAGAAGCTGAGGCCACTATAACTTCTACTGAAGCTGATGCGATCAAGCCATCTGAGGCTGAAACGACAGTAGACTCTTTATTTAACGAATCGATTATTAATGACCGAGATTTTCCTCAAGCAAATGTACCAGAAAATCTGCTAAATGTTGATATTTATACAGCTATTAACGAATACTATATCGCTAATTATTCAAAAGAAGAAAAAACTGCCAATCAAACAGCCTTAACTGATGTCGAATTGGATAACCTAGCAGAAGTATTAAATCAAAAAGATGCATTAAGTGGCTTAGAATTAACCGTTGACCAGGTCACAATGAATCTTGACGATGAAAAAGTTTATATACCTAGAGTCATTGTTCCTGTAACTTATGAAAATGCTCAAAGGATTGCTGAAGATCATGATATTAACATCCTATCAGACGTTATGACGGAAATTGGTAATCGATTAATAATGATTGCTTATTATAATCCTCAAGAGAAAGAACTCTATGTTTATCATTTAACCAATTGGACTAAACCACTCTTTACATATACTCAAGAGTAACTCTGGATATAATTAAGACCTTAGATGTTAGAATAAAACTAACATTTAAGGTCTTTTTCTATCTACTGATTCCGAAGTTTTATTTAACTAGACTATCCACTAAACTATTCTAAAGCCTTACGATAATCAGCTACTAATTGTTCACTCATAATAATTTTTTGGGCTGCTAACTGAGCCACTATTTCATTATCTGAAAGTTCTTGTGGTGCATTCTCAATAATATTAGCCATAATTTCTTTAATATTAACAGTATTAAGTCCTCCACGTCCTTGATGATGAGTAACATTAATTAAATCCGTTAATGGAATAATGCCAAATTTGATTTCAAGGTTTTTATTCGTAACGACTAAGTGAGCCAGCGCTTCTGGTATATCCAAATCTCTCGCTAAATCTTTAATTAAATAAGGGCGTTTCTCGTTTTTTATTTCCATTAAATAATCTTTTTGGGCCAATACTAGTGCTTTAACTGCTGCTAAGACTAATTGTTCACGAACACGAAGATTATAAGCTAATACTTGGAAATTTTCTCGATGAGCAGTGATATATTCAAATAATTGCGTATCATTTTGGAGAGCCATCTCATCGTAATATTTTTGATTAAAAATAATTCTTGGATAATATTGACGATTATAACGTAGTTCAATATCATCTTGATTATAACGAACCGAAACATCTGGGATAAGATTCACTTTATCCGCTTTGTCAAAAACGGCTGCTGGTACAGGTCTTAAAGAATGAAAATAATTTAAGCCGGCTTCAATTTCCTCATTAGGTAAACCACTCACTTGATGAATGCTTTCAACATCTTGCTTTGAAACTAAATCAAAATACTCTTCTAATAAAAGATATGCAATATTAGGAGCATGACTATCTTGCTCTGTTTGCAACATTAAGCATTCTTGTAAATCATATGCCCCTACACCTGCTGGTTCTAACTGTTTGAACAAAGTCATCGCATCAAGAACTAAAATATCATCTTCATTCAGTTTTGTTGCTAACTCTTGATAATTATAAGGTAAATAACCTTTCTCATCTAGATAGTCCACTAATCTTACCATCACATCCCGTATCGGTGTATGGCGATACATCATAATTTGCTCAAATAAAAACATAATCAAGCTCTGTGCCATCCCAGGTGAATTACGCTCTACCTCATTTTCTATATGTTGGTAATTAGCATTTTTTATTGTGGATACTCGTGTCTCAAGTGCATAATCAATTTCTATAAAAGGATTTTCTATAATGGCTTCTTCAATATAATAGGTTAATTGTTCTGTATTCAAATCTAAAATTTCATATAACTGATCTGTATTTGGACTTTTCTCAATATTGTCTTTTAATAGCTCGTTTGTCGTGATTTTTGATAATCTTTGCCACTTTTCTTTTAATCTTTTTTCCAATCATAACACCTCTATTCCATAATTACATTTTCTCAATCAAAAAACCGGTCTTACCAGCGTTAAGGCTATCTCCCTTTCACGTGGAAAAACCGGTTATTAGCTGTCTTGCAAATAATAACGAAGTTATTAAATATCTGTATTAAAAGTATCTCCATGTTGGAAGTCAGCATATTCAAAACCTCTTAAAAACCAAGTTCTTCTTTGCTCTGAACTTCCATGTGTAAAGCTATCAGGCACTACGTATCCATAAGCTTCTTTTTGTAAGGTATCATCGCCAACACTATGAGCAGCTTGTAATGCTTCCTCAATATCGCCCATTTCTAGTAAACCTTCTTGTTTTACATAATTTGCCCATGCTCCCGCATAATAGTCTGCTTGTAATTCCAAACGCACTGTTAAATCATTAGCTTGTTTGGTAGACATTCTTTGACGAACACTATTATAATCATCCATCGTACCCACAAGTTTTTGAACATGGTGTCCTACTTCATGCGCGATGACATAAGCCATTGCAAAGTCACCGGGCGCATTGTACTTAGTGGTTAAATCCCGATAGAACTGTAAGTCAATATACACTGTTTCATCAGCTGGACAATAGAAGGGACCTGCTTGAGCACTACCGACACCACAACCACCAGTGGAAATACTGTCTGTATAAATAACCAGACTAGGCTCACGATAAGTTTTACCCATTGAGTCAAACATACTATGCCAGTAGTCTTCCGTCGTTGCTAAAACCGCTTGGAAAAATTGCACTTCTTTATCTGAAGCATTTAATGTCTGACCATCCGTATTGGTACTATTGATTGAGTTATCAACACTCACTTCTTCTGAAGGTATGATATCTCGATTATAAATCGTACTATTATTTAGATTTCCCAATCCACCTGAACCTAAAAAAGTAAGCAATAAGAACAAACCTAACAATATGAGTTTCATCCTACCTGAAGTACGAGACAATAATAACCATATTAAGCCGCCACCTAATCCCCCGCCAGAAGAACGCCCTCTACCAAAGCTACCTGGAAAAGAAGTTCCTCTAGATTGATTACGGCGGTCCTCGACATTCCTACTCTTTCGAACATCTTCCCATTTCATATTAATTTCCTCAATTCTTTAAATATTCCTTTATCATCATTTTACCATATAAGCTAAGCGTGTACTAACTTTTTATGACTTTTTCATAGATAAAGTCATTCATTATATACCCTTCGCCAATATCTACGTATCGTTCCCCCACTTTAGTAAAACCACGATGCTCATATACAGCAATAGCCAAATGATTCCCTTGATTAACATTCAAAAATAATGTTTTTCCTTTACCTAATGTTTCGTACCAATCAAAGACGGATGACATTAACCCCTTACCGCGAAAAGATTGACTTAAATACAATTTACTAATATAAATTTTTTCTCCTTGGTCTTGGAATGCAGTATAACCTACGGGCTGGTTATTATACTCTAAAAAATAATAATGCACATCGTCTTGAATTTCTTGCGTTATATTATCGATTGATTGGTAGTGTCGCATCATATACGCCACCTGTTCCTCCCCAATGATTGGAGTGAATACTTCCTTCCAAATTACCGAGAGTAGCTCAAATAGTTGTTCTATTTCTTGTGGTGATTTAACTTCTTTGATTTGTAACATACCCCTCTCAAGTCCTTCCTTTTTAAATTTCTTCTTTTAAATAATTCATAAAATAATTCACCATCGCTAACCCTTTATGCGTGATCACATTCATTAAAGGATGGAGTATTCTTTCGGTCACCATTGAAATCATCATCGTGATAACAAAAACTAATATAGCTGAAAGTATTCCCCCACCTATCATTTGGAAAAAACCGTTAAAACGTTGATTGTCAACAACGCCCCAAATAATTGGTCGCATTATCGGATGTTCGTGAATTAGATAGACGGTAAAGGTTAATCCACTTAAATAATTAACAACAGGAGAAATAAAAACTTTACTTTCCTTGGCATATAAAAATAAACTGAAGCTTAAAATAACAGTGAGCAAGCCATTTTGTCGCAATTGTATGAGCACATCATTTAGCTTTTCTGGAACAAAGTGACTCACTAAGTGAAACCAAATAATGGATAAAATCGTTATTGCGAGCGTTGTTAACCCAACCATCTCCCAAGGCACTCGCGATAATTTATCACCAGTATATAATTTTATATAGCTTACAGCTAAATATAAAAATACAAACCAAGTAAAATTAATTAAACCGATTGCCGCTAAATTTAAACTCGGTAAAACTATCCACAGGATAAAAAGTGTCCATAAAATGAATTCTAACCCGTTTTTCCCGACTAAACTTATGAGTTTATTTAAACCCGGTATGAAAAGTAAAAGTAAAATATAGGTTGTAGCAAACCAATAGGCATCGGGAAAGGGGAAAATAGATAAATAAACATCTTTTTTATCTAAATGAAGAAAGTAAGCCGCAATCGCGAGAATCCCAATGGAATAAAGCCAAACCTGAACGCCAATTCTGATTACTCGTTCAATTTTGAAACTTTTACCCACTAAAAAATAGGCACCAATCATCACAAAAACATTTGAACCTAATTTTCCACCAATTCTTAAAATATCTAAAGCTATTTGTTCAATCGTTGAATAACTAGGCGACTCATACGTCCCATGTACTGCGAAATGGCTACCAACTATTAAGAACATTGAAAATATTCTTAATAATTCAAAATTTGATTGTCTTTTTTGACTCATGCTATGCCTCCTTAAATCCTGTCTATTATATCAAAACTTCATTCTGATTACCTTTTAAAAGCATTCTGTCCTCAATTATGTAAAAATTAATAATACTTTTATAAGAAATTACCACTACTATGTGCGATAAAAAAGGTCATTGCCTCATTCGAGATAATGACCTTGTCTTTTGACGGATTGGACTTTCTGCCCAGTCTCCTGTCTTTTATATAGAATGAATTGGATTTTCTGCCTAATGCATGACTTTTGTGTTTGCATTATTAGCGAAAATGGCAATGGATATCATGATCATTCAAGATACCAATTGCTTGCAAATAAGAATAAACCGTCACACTGCCTAAGAATTTAAAGCCTCTTTTCTTCAAGTCTTTCGTCACTTCATCACTTAAGTCAGACTGAGCCAGCAGAGGTTGACCTTGTTCACGCACAAGGGTTTTGCCATTTGTAAAAGACCAAATGTAATGATCGAAACTACCAAATTCATTTTGAATATTTATAAATGCTTGAGCATTATTAATAGCGGCTCTAATTTTTTGTTGATGACGTATAATACCTTCATTGCTCATTAAAGACTGAATTTTCGATTCATTATAATGAGCGATTTTATGATAATCAAAGTAATCAAAGGCTTGGTCAAAATTATCTATTTTTGATAAAACGAGCTGCCACGATAAGCCGATATGAAAAAGTTCTAATATTAACCAGCGAAATAATTGTTGATCATTGTGCTCTGGCTTTCCCCAAACCTCATCATGATATTGAACATAATAATCGGGCTTTCCTTCAATCCAATGACACCTTGAAAGATTATTTGTTTTCATGCTCATTATGGTTCATTTCTGCTAAAGCTTCCTCATCGAATGAAAACTGATTCGCCAAATCATCCTGTTCTGCTATTTCTTCCTCTTCAAAGCTAATCCCTAAGTTATGAATAGCTTCTTCTAGTTCACGCTTACGTTTCATTAATGTATCTTCATCTTTTAATGCCATTTTGTCACTCTACTTTCACATAAAAATTTTGTAAAACTCCGTCACGATAATATAAACAATATAAAACACACTGACTTCCTTTGTTAATAATAAGATTGCCAAAAATTCTCTTACCACTGCATAAGGCCAGGATATGATGGCGGTTTTTGACCCTATATACCGGGCTACTACTTGGTATTTTCTGGCGAAAAACGAAGTGCGAGGTAAATGATAAGTGCTCGTCACAATGACAAGTGATCGATCCTTACCCAAATGTCGGATTAACGGCTTGGTAAATTGAATATTTTCAGCTGTATTACGAGCTGATTTTTCTAAAATAATTTGAGACTTGGAGATGCCTTGTTTCATTAAATAATGGGCCATCACTTCCGCTTCAGCCATCCCATTAGCTGCTGCATTGCCACCTGACACCAAAAAATAAGTTTCATTTTGTATTACTGAAGATAAAGAGCGATAAAAGGTAATCGCTGAATTTAAACGATGTTTTAAATCAGACTTTACTTGCCCTTCATCATTAATATCCGTACCTAATACAAAAATTAAATAGGGCTTCTTCTTTTTATAACTGACTTTTATTAGCCAACTAATCAATAAATAACTAATAAAAAAAGCTGTAAAATAAATCGCAATGGAACTATATAGACTAATAATAATTGTTAATTGAACATCACGGATATTAACAAGATTATACAAGCTATAGACAAAAAATGCCAAAATGACACTCGCTAAAATAATACTAAGTGCCCGTCCAAAATAGGATATCGATTGTTTCGTTTCCCTTAGTAAAATTAAAATGCCTAATGCTAATAAGATAAACGGAACGATTGCTAACAAAACTGCACTTACCAAATATAGAAAGTACCTTAGTATAAAAATAGGCAACCAATTACTCATTTGAAATAATGCCATAATCAAACTTGTCAAACTAAAAATAGCACAAAAAGCAGGTGAAATCGATAATTTATGATGAGAAAGTGCATATATTCCGATAACTAAAAAAATAAATGCATTAATCCAGTATAACACTTCCTCCCCCCTCTAATGATTGACATCTGTAGGATTATGATACGCTTGGTAGACCAATTGTTTTCTTAACCCATTTAATTTCGCAACCTCTTTAATAGCTTCCTTTGATGAAACCCCATATTCTGCTATCCATTGGTCCACTTGTTCCTTTAATGGCAATTCAAGATCAATGACAACAGAATTGACCGCTGTAACACCTCGTCCACCTTCAACTAATAAAACAAATTCTCCTTTTATTTCATTATGTTCTAAAAATTCCAGTATCTCAGACAGCTTTCCTCGTAAATATTCTTCATATTGCTTTGATATTTCACGCGCTAACACAATTTGAGTGTCTGCTGATAAATATTCAGCTATTCTTTTGACGGTTTTTTTTAAACGAAAGGGTGACTCATAAAAAATGGCTGTTTCGTTTCTTTGGCCAATAAGAATTGCTAAATCCTTTTGTTCCTTCGTTTCGCGTGGAAAAAAACCATAATATGTAAATCTTTCCGCATTAAGTCCTGAAGCAACAAGAGCGGTAATCGCAGCATTCGCACCCGGTAACGCTATAACCGAAATGTTATGTTGAATAGCTGCTTGTACGAGTGGATGACCAGGATCATTAATTAACGGCATCCCTGCATCCGAAACCAGTGCTAAGTTTTCGCCTTGAACTAATCGCTCAATCAATTGTATGACTTGATTTTGACTACTATGCTCATGAAAACTCATCATTGGTTGTTTAATTTCAAAATGATTTAACAATTTAATCGTACGACGAGTGTCTTCAGCTAAAATTAAGTCAACCTGCTTTAAGGTATGAATGGCTCGAAACGTCATATCTTCAAGATTGCCAATAGGAGTCGGAACTAAATATAGTTTGCCGTTACCATCAAGATAACTCTTTTGTTGATTCATCTTCTGCTTCCTCCTGACCGTTGACTAAAACAAAGGTGCCATTGCTATAATCTTGAACACCTGCTGCTTTTAAATACTGCTCTTTTTGCATACGCGTTTGTTTTTTAAAATGATATTCTTGCGACATTGCTTTCTGTTTCGTTGACCATCGTTCTGCATAAATTAGTTTTACAGGTTGCCTTTTTTTAACGCGTGTATATTTTGCGCCCTTACCCGTTTGATGTGCTAAAAGTCTCTTGGACAAATCATTTGTATAGCCACCATATAGCGTATTATCCTGACAATATAAAACATAGAAAAAATGTGTGTCATTCTCCAAAATAAATAGCCTTCATTTCTGGAGTATATTCTCCGTTTTCTTGATGAACTATGAGGGGTGGCTCAATCCGAACGCCCCGTCGTCCGCCTCGATAAATTGCTTCAATCAACACGATATTCGCTAACGCTCCGACTTTGGGATACGCAAACTTAATCCTTTTTACTGAAAAACCATGTTGTAACAAGCCCTCCATTAAATCATCCAAACGTTCGGGACGATGGACAATATATAAACGCCCTTTGTCTTTTAATAGTTTGCTCGCCTTAAATAACCATTGCTCCATTGTGAGCGACACTTCATGTCTTGCTAGATGGTGACTGGTTAAACGATGGATTTCTTTGGAATTTTCTAATAAGAAATAGGGAGGATTGCAGGTAATAAAATCATAATCCGCATTCCCATGTGGAAATTCATTTAAATCGCCTTCGTGTATCGTAATCTGATTTTCAAGTTGATTGAGTTCAATACTTCTACGAGCCATTTCGACTAATTCTGATTGCAGTTCAATGCCCTCTAGTGGATTAGTCGTTTTAGCACTTAAAATAATCGGGATAATACCATTGCCTGAACAAAAATCAAGATATTTAAATTGTCGCTTTTGCGGCAGATTAACAAAATCCGCTAAAAGAACCGCATCTAAAGAAAAGGAAAAAAACTTTTTGCTTTGAATGATTTTTCTATTTTCTCTAAATAAAAAATCTATTCGTTCAAATTCTTTTAATTCAACCAATCATGTCACCCTTTTGTTAATCGCATTAATACATCTTGACAAAATAAACAATCTTCCGAAGACTGACGACGTTTCCCAAATAATTCATGACATACATGAATACCATCATCATAAAAACCTTGTAGACGATCTTTACCACTAATATGCTGTTCCTCGATTGGGGTATCTTCCTCTTGAGTCGTTGATTCATTTACAAGCTTTTGTAACTGATCTTCAAGATTATGATTCAACATCCGCAATCGATTATTCTCTTCTTTCAACTCTAATACAACTTGTGTCAATTGAAGAATATTATTTTGATATTGTTGCTGTTGGTTTTGAATATTATTAATTAATTCTTGTATATCTTGATGTATCATCATTCTCCCCCCTCTCTATTTAATCAGATTTAAAACAATCCGTTCTAATACTAATTGAGATGAAACATTCGCATTAAGATATTCTTTGGCTTCAATTAACTGTTGATTAATGGCTAACAAGTCTTGTGTTGAAATCGCATGTTTTTCAATAATTGATTGTAACCAATTCAGTGAAACACTTTTTTCAGTTGAATTAGAGAAAGTATGTAATAAAGTTTGATGATTTAATAAAGTTAAATAGTCTAAACCTAAATCAATTTTTTGAGTGGTTAAAATGGACTTCATGCGTATAGGAATTAGCGCAAAGGCTAAAGGTGATTTCGTTAGCAGTAACTGATAAAACTCATTGAGCCCCTTAAACCATTCTTCTAATTCTACTGGATCAAACTCTCTTAACACCTGACTCGTGGTCCCTGGTAATAAAGACAAAACTTTTTGATAATTTTTGGCTATTTGTACATCTGAAAAATCATCTTGAAAGTCATTCGTAAAAATAATATTTTGTGCTCGTGAGCGAATGGTCGGCAATAACGAATCCACTTCAATCACATCTAAAATAATGTAAATTTCACTATTTGGTTCTTCCAATATCGTTAACAGTGCATTTGAGGCAGAAGGATTCATTAAGTCAGCTTGATGTATAATCGCCATTTTAAAATCAAATTCAACCGGACTGCGATTAAGCCAATTACGCAACTCTCGGATTTGATCAACTTTAATATTTCTACCATCTGGTTCTAAATATAAAACATCCGATATCTGGTTATCTATTACTCTTTGACATTCATTACACTGACAACAAGGTTGCCCCACTTCTGAGAAGTTAGGGCAAACCATAGCTTGAATCAAAGATTCTATTACTGTATTTTTTGCCTGTAAATTATCTCCCGAGAAAATATAGGCATGGCACAAATGCTGCGACGATATTTGACGGTAGAAATAGTGGCTAAGTTGTTCCTCCACCTTCATTAGAAACGATGGAACGCATCAATCGGTAATACAAATACTGTTGCGCCTCCTACTTTCACTTTTACTGGATAAGATGCTGTCACATCTAAACTTACGTCCAAGTTGACTGGTGAAGAAATAAATTGCTCGCGCGATTGACAACTATTTTTTATAATGTCCAATACTTCATCCACACGATCCTCTTCAATCCCTACCATAAAAGTAGTGTTTCCTGAACGTAGAAATCCACCGGTTGAACTTAATTTAGTTGCCCGAATATCTGCTTCATAAAAAGCATCACTTAAAATATTTTTATCTTGATCTTGAACGACCGCAATCACTAATTTCATCATGTTAACTTCCCCCTTATTGTTTTTCGACTAATAACTTTTCAATTTTTCCTAAACTATCTTGGACAACCGCATCTATTGTTTGAGTTCCATCAATTACTTGAATTCGTTGGTGTTCTTTTGCTAGTGTGAGAAAAGCATCACGAACTTTATGATGAAAATCGATGGCTTCTCGGTCTAAACGATCAAATTTCTCGTCTTTACGACCTTGGTGTATCCGCTCTAATCCAACTTCTGCTGGAACATCAATTATTAAAGTTAAATCTGGTAAATGGCCTTCGATAGCAAATTGATTAATTTCCCAGATAGAGGCCATTGCAATATCTCGGGCTAAACCTTGGTAGGCTAAGGAGCTATCAATGAAACGATCGCAAATGACAATTTTATCCGCTTCAAGTGCCGGTAACACAATTTCTACTAAATGTTGTCTTCTAGCAGCAGCAAATAATAATGCTTCCGTACGTTTATCCATCTCTATATTGTTAATATCAAGAATGACATTCCGAATTTGTTCAGCTATATTACTGCCACCTGGTTCTCGTGTCACCACAATATCCTGATGACCTTTTGCTTCTAGTTCGCGAACCAAATGTTGAATAACTGTCGTTTTTCCCGCACCTTCAGGTCCTTCTAATGTAATAAAATATCCTTTTCTCAATGATACTCTCCTTATAACTCTCGACGACCCTCAATAGCCCTAAACAAAGTCATTTCATCAGCATATTCAATGTCACTACCAACTGATAACCCATGAGCTAATCGTGTCACTTTAATTCCTGCTGGTTTTAATAGTCGTGATAAATACATAGCCGTTGCTTCACCTTCTGCTGTAGCATTGGTTGCCACAATCACTTCTTGAACTGTATCATCTTGTAATCTTTGAATCAACTGAGTGATATTTAAATCATCGGGCCCAATCCCATCCATCGGTGACAAGACGCCATGTAAGACATGATAAACCCCTCGATATTCTTGCATTCTTTCTAATGACATAATCGCTCTTGTATCTTCAACTACCAAAATCACCGAACGATCCCTTGTTTCATCCTGACAAATCGGACATGGATCTGAATCTGTAATATTGCCACAAACACTACAATACATTAAATCACGTTTAACACTGATTAAATTTTGGGCAAACTCCGTTACTTCTCGCTCATCCATTTCAATTACATAGAATGCTAACCGTGCTGCTGTCTTCGCACCAATTCCTGGTAATTTAGTAAAACTATTAATTAATTTAGCAATAGGTGCTGGGTATTGCATCAATGACATCCTCTCTAGAACGGTAAGTTCATTCCTTTAGTATATTTACCTAAACGCGCTTCTGTCGTTTCGTCAATTTCATTCATTAAGTCGTTCAATGTCACAATCAATAAATCTTGTAACATTTCTGGATCGTCTGGATCGATTAAGTCGGATGAAATTGCTAAATCCGTTACTTCTTTTTTGCCATTCATTTTAATAGTTAATAAACTATTGGCATCACTTTTTTCAAAAATAGTTTCTTCAATGTTTTTTTGTTCTTTAGTCATCTCTTTTTGCATTTTTTGGATTTTCTGCATCATTCCTTGCATATTTCCCATATTGCCCATTCCTCTTGCCATTATTTGGCCTCCTTTACTTATTAATATTATATCAAATTATTGATTATATATTGCTTTAAAACACTTATTTTAATCAAATAATGATAATATTAGTCTTCTTAAAAATTATATCATAGTCTATGACTTAATAAAATTACCTACTTACCTAATTTACAAAGAGAACGATTTTATAATTGAATCAGCATGCAATTCATCGTTAAACCTGCAGCCGTGCCGATAAGTAAGATTAAATCTCCTTCTTTAATTTCTTCTTGATCCATCGCTAAACCTAATGTATAAGGAACTGAGCCTGAAACCATATTGCCTAGCTCCTCAAAATAATTGATAAGTTGTCCTTTTTTTAATTTTAATTTTTTCTCAACGATGAACAGAGCACGAGAAGCTTGGTGAGGAACAATTTTTGAGATATCTGCCAACTGAATATTATTATGTTGCAACGTTTCCTTTAACATCTTAGGTAGCTTATTTAAAGTCAGCATTAGGACAGATTTTCCATCCATATCAAATAAGAAATCTTCTTTTGTGTCTTCGGAATAGAGTGAAGGACCATAGGCCGTGAGCCCTCCTCTAATTTCAGTAGTATGAGCACCTTCAGACCAAGTCTCTTGTTTAGAATATAAGATGCCTTTATTTTCTTTAGTAGATTCGACAATAAAGGCTACTCCACTGTCACTAAACAGGCGATAACTCTCTTCTTGATTGGGATTAATAAAATGGGATACTAAATCCCCCGATACGATTAATATTCTTTGGTATAACTCCGTTACCAAAAAAGAACTCGCTACGTCTAGAGCGGTGATAAAAGAGGTACAAGTCGTGTTCACATCCATACAAGGAATACCAGAATGAGGAGCAATTCTCTCTTGTAATAAGGCTGCTGTGCATGGAATCATTTGCACCATGCCCGCACTGGCAACGATAATCAAATCAATATCACTCATCTCGATTCCAGCCTTTTCAACCGCTTCCCGACTGACTTTTTCATACATATCTAATTGATACGAATTCTTGGCACGATAAGGATGCCACCATCTTGAACCATCCTTGAATTTAATTTCATCAGGTCCTTTGGTGTAAGCATAACTTCTAATCTTCATTCTTCTCATAAGTAATCTCCCCTCTATATTGGACTTGAGCTAATTTTTGTGATCTCATCCCTCTTTCAAAAGGATAAATCAAAACTTGTAAGGGTTGAACATTAAACTTTTCAAACAAATTATTAAATTCTTCTTGAATCGATTGATCGATGACCTTACATTCATTAGGTTGTTCATATTCAACTTCACAAATAATTACATTTTGATATTGAGTGACACGATAACGACTTATCCCCTTAACAAACAACATTAACCTACGAATAAAATCAGCGTATATTTTAACTTTGTCTCCTTGTGAGTTAAATAGCCAAAACGCATCATCTTCACGTCCTTCTATTTTTTCAATCACCGTCAACGGCGAGCCACATGAACAAGGTTCTCCTATATGGAGGATGTCATTTAATCGATACCGAATCACTGGTTGAACTGTTCGATGTAAATCGGTAATGATTGGGATAAAGCGCTGTTTATCTAGCCACTCTTTCTCAAAATAGACGATGTCTTCACATAAATGAAAACTACCGTGTGGACAAGTATAGGCTAAAAAACCTTCTGTACATTGATAAACTTGACTAATAAAAGGCACTTTAAAAAATTGTGCTAACAATGCTTTTTGTTGTTCTTCTAATACTTCGGCTACGCTGATTACAAGATCTAGTTTTTTAAAAGGAGATTTTTCAAAATAATGACGGATATCATATAAAACAGATGGTGGTGCAATAATAATATTAGGGTCTTGCTTTTGCAAATGTTTCATTAACAGTTTAAAATCTTTTTCTAAATCATAGTAATCTAATCTCAGACCCGGTTTATTTAAAGAAGAATATAAATTATTATTGGCTCTCATAAAGAAGGCAATATTATTGCCTAACCATTTCTTTTTAGGTAGTAATTTTGCTAGTGCATTAGCCGCCCACAAAGCCTCTTCCCCTTTAGATAAGGTATATAGCCCACGATGGCCACTCGTTCCAGATGACAGTCCAACTGAGATTCCTTGATAACGCGATTCAAATTCACGGGTCTTTTCCCCCTGTAAAGCCAACTTCATGGCTAGGTCCTTTTTTAGACCCCTGGTATTTATTTGATCAAAATGTTCCATCCATTGTTGTTTTTTCATAACTGGAAAATCAAGCAAAACTCTCCCTTTATAGGGTTGGTAATAAGGAGATTGTTGCGTCACTTGCTCGAGTTGTCGCTCTAATTTAGTTTGCTGTAATTGTTCTAATTGCTCACGTTTTAAATGTGACAACTGGTACCTAGTAAAAATAAATTCTTTAATAAATTTCAATAACATATTCTTCTCCTAAAACAAGCGTGATTCTGACTGATGATCATGGGTCAGCTCAATTCGATACCCCTTTTCTGACAGCAGGGATAATTTTTGATTCGTTTCTTGATATTGTTGCCAATTATTCTGTATCATTCGTGCTGTGAATGTATATCTTTTCAATTCTTCTGATGACATCCAATCTTTACGCCAATTAGCATCAATCGCTAAAATTAATTTTTTTTGCGGAAAAAATATTCCCATCATTTGGCAACTATGACCACTCAAATCTAATGCAATCATCTCATTATTTAAAGGACAAGCATTAAAAGATATCCCTTCTATCTCTAATCGCTTTGAATAATTTAGGGTGGTGATGTTGGGTGATAGTGCTCCGATCATCGCTTCCTTCATTGGTTTAATCCGTTGCCATCTTAATAATTGACGATAGGCTACTTCCGTCATGATCCAATGGGCATGGTGAAAACGATAAAGATGACCAATATGATCTGGATGCACATGAGTTAAATAAACCGTCTTGATATCCGCAGGTGTTATGCCCAATTTATCGAAAGCACTGATAAGATCTAACTGATAAGGTTCAATCGTCATAATTTTGCGATAAATCGCCAAAGCCCAGTGCCGTTTTAAAATCCCCTCACTATAACCACAATCCACCATCGACCATTGATTTTGCGTTTTAATTAAAAAACAACTGGCTGGAAAAAATATGGGGGTGGGAGTTGCTTTGTTGCGAATAAAATTTTCTTTGACATAACAACCACCTATATGCACTCTATAAATAGCGTCGATACCACTCACTATACTCACCTATTTTCTCTTCTAATCTCACAATGGGTTGATACCCCAATTCCTTTTTAGCTTTTTCAATTGATAATGTTTGTGAAAAAGCAATGGTTGATAATGTATATAATGTTAATGGCGGTTCTTTTGATTCGGGATATAACGTTTCTAACAACCGCGCTAATATCGATAAAAATTGATAAGGAATTTTACGAAATTTAGGCGTTAAATTAAATTGTTGGTAGAGCATCTCAATAAGGCTTTGAAAGGTTATCGGATTGCCATCCGTAATATTATAAATTCCGTTATCCACTTTTGATTCAAGAGCTAAAATACATGCATGAACCACATTTTCAATACAACTCACATCCATTAAATTTTGACCACTATTAAACAACGGAATGCCTAGTTTTTTCTCAACTTTAATTAATCTCGGTACAACACTCGTATCTCCCACTCCAATCAATGCTCGCGGTCGAATGATGTTGAATGATAAATTTGATTTTTGCACAATCATTTCAGCTTGTTTTTTCGTTTCAATATAATAATTTAAGGGTCTGATTGAGGTGATGTTGGTGGTTTCTTCTACAAAGGTTTGATCTTTTAACTGGGCATAAACACTAGGCGAAGAAATATGTACAAAGCGCTTCACTTGATGCTTTTGACTTTCTATCATTAAATTTTCAGTTGCTAAAACATTTGAATCATAAAATGATTGATACGTGCCCCACGCTGAACTTTTAGCAGCACAATGAATAACATATTTGATTTCATTTTGATTAAATAGAGACGCTACCTGTTGTTTATCACTTAAATCGATTGCTTGATACGGTATCATATCGTATTTAGGTTGCGTTCTTGAGATACCGAGGATGTTTGCTCCATTTTTTACTAATGTTTTGGCTAGCTCTCCCCCTAAAAACCCTGAAACGCCTGTTATTAATATCATCATTTCGCTCCTCTTAGAATACCTTCCACTATGTTTAATAAATTCTGTTCTGTGTCATACTCCATTAATTTATTTTGAAGTTGATAAAGCCTTGTCCAATCGTAAACATTTGCTTGTCGTATCGCTTGCGTCATCTCTTCAGCATCTTTTATACGGATACTGGCACCAAAATAATCTAATCTAGCAGCAAAGTCAAACTGATCCCACACTTGCGGAAAAACAATACTAGGAACCCCCCATTTAATACAGTCATAAGCAATCCCAATACCACCATGATGAATCACCAAATCAAATTGACTAATATTTTCAGAATAGGATAAATAACCAAATCTAATTAAATTATCTCCCATCCAAACGGGTTCATTTTCTGATAAATCTAAATTACCATCTGAAAGTACAAATAAGTATTCAGGAAACTGTTTAATGAGGGTAGCATATTGTTCCTTTAACTGATCGTTCATCCCTTCCAATATCGTGCCAAATGTAAAAAAGATGTATTTTTTAAACCCACTAGGTAATTTACGCTCGCCATTTTTCACACTCACTGAAGGAATACTGGGTCCAATATGATGAAGATACGCTGGTAAATGAGTATTAAATTCAATTTCTTTCATCCCTAAACCTAGCACCATCTGATTTGAATAATAATTTTCACTGCCATCTGGTCGATAGACACGCCAACCATGCTCTTTAAAAATTCGCCTTCTACCGTACCAACGTTTAATGTTTTTTAATATTATCCAGCCCATTCGATTGCGTAACGCTCCCAACAAGCCTTTTTGTGGATAAAGCCCTCCCAAAAAATAGGGAACATCTTGCCAAGGATTATTCGATTCGATAATTTGATGTGATGGTAAATCTGTTATAAAAGGAATCTTTAATGTTTCACATGCATAACTAGCAAATAAGGTCGAAAAATCATGAATACACAATGCCGGTTGTTCTTTTTTTAATATCGTTAAAAATTCAATATAGGCTTCAATCAAGAAAGTATCCATAGCACTTAAAGTATTAAACATTCTTGATAGTGAATGTTTGATTCGCTTATCTTGGGCAATTTTGATAAGAGTTTGGAACTCATCCTGAAAATCGTCTAATATCGTAACACATCTAAGCCCAAGAGATTCGATCAACTTTTGCTTTTCTTTCGTTGTGACCATTACTACTTCATAACCATTCCTTTGTAGCATTTGCGCCAATCCAATTTGTGGATTTAAGTGACCTGCTAATGGAATACTGACAAAAAGTATTTTTGCCAAACTGATTCCCCCTTTCTTTCTCTATATATAAAAAAAGAGCTAAGTAAATAATACTCAACTCTTAATCTCAACTAATTTTAGCCTTGATATGTCATCTAAATATAACTAGTTCAATAAGTTTTTGATTTAAAATTGAGGTTTTGTTTTTGATTCATTCATTATCTACTTAACCTTCACC
>NZ_BCQX01000043.1 GCF_001552295.1 Globicatella sanguinis NBRC 15551
GTAATACCTAACCTCATTAAGACGTAGATTGAGACCACTCAACCACTGCGCTTTGAATTAAATAGATATGCCTGAACAGGATTTAAAAAGTTTTTGCTAAGCCTCGATATAAGACAAGAATTTGGTAAAGGCCGAGTAAAAGTCCATGCTACTTTTGATGGTATAACATATGACGGGAGTATTGTTAATATAGGCGTAAAAAAGAAAGACGGTTCGACTTGTTATATTATTGGAGTCCTTAAAACGATTCGTCAACAGTTAGGTAAAACCGAAGGAGATATCGCGTCAGTTACGATTCGTGAAAGGGTGTAAATAGTTGTTTGACGAAAGAAGTAACGCTTCAAGAATATGAGTAAATTAAAAAATTGGAGGTTGTTTCAATGGAAAAGAAAAAAGTAGCATTTATATGTGTCCATAATTCGTGTAGAAGTCAAATTGCAGAAGCATTAGGAAAACATTTCGCAAGCGATGTTTTCGAAAGTTATTCGGCCGGGACTGAAACTAAACCGCACATTAACCAGGATGCTGTCAGAATTATGAAAGAATTATACAACATCGACATGGAAGCCACTCAGCATTCTAAGTTAGTTGATGAAATACCGATGCCGGATATAGCGTATTCGATGGGTTGTGAGGTAGGCTGTCCTTTTATCGGTAAAACTTATGATGGTGATTGGGATTTAGCAGATCCAACGGGACATGATGATGCATTCTTCAAAGAAATTATTGCTAAAATTGAGGAAAAAGTATTAGCATTAAAAGAAGATTTGAGTAAATAGAATAATATAAAGAGATTTGTCCTTTTTCTGGTTTTGAAGAAAAAGGATTTTTTATTATGTAAATTTAATAAACATTTTATTTCTTATTCATTTAGCCAGTTAGAATATTGATGAGACGCGTTTTTTCTACTAATAAAGTTAGATAAAAAGAGAATAATTTAAAAAACATGTTTGACAACGTTTTCTTTTTAGTGTATTCTAAGTTTAGAAACTTGGTAAAGCGCTTTACCAATTATTTATCAATATAAATTTATAACAAAATAAAGGTGGGAGCAAAATGAAAATAACGGTTATTGGCAGTATTTCAACAGATATCGTAGTGGAAGCAACAGTAGCTCCAGCAGTTGGTGAGACGATACAAGGGGATAAGTTATCTTTTTCATTTGGAGGAAAAGGTGCTAATCAAGCAGTCGCAGTTGCTCGTTTAGGTGTTGAAACGGAAATGATTGGTTCAGTCGGGAATGATGTCTTTGGCAATCAATTAATTGAAAATTTAGAAAATAATTCCATAAAAACAGAAAATGTAAAACAAGTTGATCAAAGTTCCGGAACGGCAATCATTCAACTAATTCAAGGTGATAATTCAATTATCTATATTCCAGGAGCTAATAATGAATTAACCGTTAAAGATATCGAAAATGCAAAGAGTACTTTGCAAGAAAGTCAATTAGTCATCATTCAAAATGAAGTGAAAGCTGAAGTGGTTCAAAACACCATAGACTTGTGTCTGGAATTGAATACGCCACTATTGTATAATCCTGCGCCAGCCCGTCAACTTTCAGAAGATTATATCAAAAAGGTAACCTATTTAACACCGAATGAAACGGAGTTTAAAGTGCTTTTCCCAAATCAAAAGATGGAAGATGTTTTAGCCAAGTATCCTAACAAATTAGTGGTGACATTAGGAGACAAAGGAGCGGCTTATCACAATGGGGTAGAAGTGAAAATGGTTCCGTCATTTAAAGTAGATAAAGTGATTGATACGACAGGAGCGGGAGATTGTTTTAATGGTGCGTTTGCTGTTGCGACGGTAAAAGGGTTGACCATCGACCAAGCAATCAAGTTTGCGAATTTAGCCTCTTCGATTGCGATCCAGCGATTTGGAGCACAGTCAGGTAATCCTACTCTAAAAGAAATAAAGGAGCATCAATTTTATGAAAAAACATGGAATTTTGAATAGTGACATTAGTAAAGTATTAGCAGATTTAGGACATACCGATCAAATTACGATTGGGGATTGTGGCTTACCGGTTCCTAGCGATGTTAAGAAAATTGATGTATCGCTTAGCCAAGGTTTTCCAAAATTTATTGAGGTTTTAAAAGTAGTATTAGAGGATATGAAAATTGAAAAAGTGATCCTAGCAGAAGAAATCAAACAAAATAATGCGACTCAATTAGAAGCAATCGAGCTGCTTTTAGAAGATGAGATTGAAATAGAGTTTGTCTCTCACGAAGAATTTAAACAGCAAACTCAACAATCTAAAGCAGTCATTCGGACAGGTGAAATCACACCGTATTCAAATATTATCTTACAATCGAACGTCACATTTTAAATGAATATCACCGAAGGGAGTGTTGTTGTGTGCATGTTTTAATGAAGAATATTGAAAAATCATTTGGGGATAACAAAGTATTACATGATGCTCAGATTGAAATATTGCCTGGTGAGGTTCACGCCTTAATGGGTGAGAATGGGGCCGGAAAGTCCACTCTGATGAATATTTTGACAGGAGTTCATACACGTGATTCGGGGGAAATATTATTTGACGGAGAACCTAAAGATTTTTCAGGACCAAAGGAAGCTGAAGAGTTTGGTATTGCTTTTATTCATCAAGAATTGAATGTGTTAGTTGATATGACAGTTGAAGAAAATATGTATCTCAATAAGGAGATAAAAAATAAATTTGGCATATTAGACAAGAAAGCGATGAGAAACAAATGCCAAGAGCTATTAACATCTCTAGAAACTGGTATAAAGCCAACACAAGAAATGTCAGAACTATCTATCGGGCAACAACAAATGGTAGAGATAAGTAAAGCTTTAATGTCCAATGTAGAAGTTATTATCATGGATGAACCAACGGCGGCCTTGACAGATTCCGAAACGAAAAAATTATTTGAAGTCATTGAACAGTTAACCGCTAAAAATGTAGCGATAGTTTATATTTCACATAGAATGGAAGAAATTTTCCAAATTTCAGACCGTATTACAGTCATGCGTGATGGTCATTATATTGGAACAAAACAGACTAATGAAACCAATGAAAATGAATTAGTAAAAATGATGATAGGTCGTGAGTTAACGAATCGCTACCCGACTCGTGAAACCAATATTGGAGAAGTAGTTTTTGAAGTAAACGACTTAACGCTAGAAGACGAAAGTGTTCATAATGTTTCTTTTGATGTTAAAGCGGGCGAAATTTTAGGTTTTAGTGGTTTAATGGGATCCGGTCGGTCAGAAGTGATGCATGGTATCTTTGGTAGCAAAGCTTTAAAATCAGGTGAAATTTATATAAATGGACGTCAAGAAAAAATTGATAATCCATTAAAAGCAATTGATTTAGGACTGGGATTTGTAACTGAGGACCGAAAGAGTGAAGGTTTATTACTTGAAAAAAGTATCAGGGAGAATTTAACCGTTACTAATTTCAAGGAATTAGCCCCTAAAGGTTTTATAAATGAGAACGCTGAAAAAGAGATGGCAAATTCGGCAGTTCAAATGTTTAAGATTAAAACTTTTAATACCGAAACTGAAACAGGTAACTTGAGTGGAGGTAATCAACAAAAAGTCGTTATGGCAAAATGGGTGCTGACTAATCCTAAAATTTTAATATTAGATGAACCAACACGTGGAGTTGACGTGGGGGCAAAAGAAGAAATTTATCAAATTATGAATGATTTAACAAAACAGGGAATCGCTATTATCATGGTTTCATCAGACTTACCTGAAGTGATTGGGATGAGTGATCGAGTTGCAGTAATGCGCGAAGGTGAATTAAAAGCAATCATTAATAAAGAACAAATTTCAGAGGAAAATATAATGACTATAGCAACAGGAGGAACGATATAATGGCTGAAACAACAAAAAAACAAGTAAAATTACATGAATTAGGTGCAATAATTGCCTTAATTGTTTTGGTTGCTGGGATTTCAATTATTAGTCCAGAATTTAGAACGTTTGGTAATATTTTAAATCTCTTAAGACAAGCCTCTATTAATGCTTTAATTGCATTTGGGATGACAGCTGTTATTTTAACTGGTGGTATCGATCTTGGGGTAGGTCCAATTTTAGCGTTAACCGGAACCGTAACAGCAGGTATGATTGTCAATCTTGGTATACCTGTTCCTATAGCGTTACTCATTGCAATTGTTTTAGGGATCGTCTTAGGATTAGTGGGAGGTATTTTAGTAGGTAAAACAAAGTTACAGCCTTTTATTGCTACTTTAATTACTCAGACGGTTTATAGAGGATTGACCTTAATTTATACAGATGGACGACCAATTTCTGGTATTACAAAACCAGAATATGTTGGTGCTCCGATGATTGAATTTATAGGACGGGGTAAATTATTTGGGATTCCAGCGCCTATTATCATCATGTTAATTGCTTTTATTGCGATGTATATCTTATTAAATAAAACAGCACTTGGACGAAAAATTTATGCTGTTGGATCAAATGAAAAAACATCGATGTTAGCAGGGATCGATATCGCTCGAATTAAGATTTTTGTTTATTCTTTATCAGGTTTAATGGCAACTCTTGCAGGATTAATTTTAATTTCTAGATTGAACTCTGCGCAACCTACTTTAGGAGTAGGTTATGAATTAGATGCGATTGCTGCAACAGCTATTGGTGGAACAAGTATGGAAGGAGGACGTGGTAAAATAACCGGAACTTTTATTGGTGTGTTAATTATTGCGGTGTTAAGTAATGGTATGAACATTTTAGGTATTAATTCTTATCTACAAGATATTGTTAAAGGTTTAGTTATATTATTTGCTGTTTTATCAGATAGAAAAAAATAATATTTGGAGGAAATTAAAATGAAATTAATTAAAAAATTAGCCACAGGATTATTAGCAGCAGGAATGTTATTAAATGGATTTGGAATGAGTGCGACAAATGTAACAGCAGAAGAAGTCGAAGGAAAAATAGGATTTTCAATTTCAACATTAAATAACCCATTCTTTGTATCAATTGCGGATGGAGCTGAAGAGAAAGCGAAAGAGTTGGGTGTGGATATTTCAATCGTTGATGCTGGAAATGATCCTGCTAAGCAGTCAACGGATATTGAAGATTTGATTTCATCAGGAATTAAAGTATTAATTGTAAACCCAGAAGATTCAGCCTCAGTAGGACCATCTGTTCAAATGGCGATTGATGCAGGAATTAAAGTTATTTCAGTGGATAGAATTGTTGAAGGTGCTGACGTAGATGCTTATATTGGAACTGATAACGTAAAAGCAGCGGAATCAGTTGGGGAATATATGTTAGAAAACTTAACAGAGGATGATGAAGTAGCAGTTTTAGAAGGGGTACCTGGAGCTTCTTCTGCAATTGACCGTAAAGAAGGATTAATGAATGCTTTAGATGGAAAAGTAAACATTGTTTCTTCACAAACAGCAAATTATGATCGTACTGAAGGTATGACTGTTACAGAAAATATTTTACAAGCAAATCCTAATTTAAAAGTTATTTTTGCTTCGAATGATGAAATGGCTTTAGGAGCGATTGAAGCGGTAAATGCTTTTGGAAAAGTACCGGGAGAAGATATTTTAGTTACCGGTTTTGATGCAACAGATGATGCTAAACAAGCAGTTAAAGATGGGACAATGGTAGTGACTGTAGAACAAAAACCATTAGATATGGGGAAATTAGCAGTCGAAACTGCTGTTAAAATGCTTAAAGGAGAAACTGTAGAGAAAGAAATTCCGACAGATGTAACATTATTAGATAAAGAGAGTGTTGAAGAATCTGAATAATCTATTTGTTTTATTAAATTATTGTAGATAGATGGAGGATGGACGATGAGTTCTAAAGAAATAGCAGCAGAAATAGTTTCTGCTGTTGGCAAAACTAATATAAAAGAAGTGACACATTGTGCCACACGCATACGGTTTAATGTTGAGAATAAAAAAATGATCGCCAAATCCAATATAGAAGCATTGGATGTTGTGAAAGGAACTTTAATATTAAATAATCAGTTTCAAGTATTTATTGAGTTATCAGAAATACAATCGATCTATGATGCGATACTTGAAATTGTACAATAATCTTAATATTAAATCATAAATTACAATGAGTATGAGACTGGGCAGAAAAATTGTTCCAGTCTCTTATCATTATTGTGAGGTTAAGCGGTCTTAAAATGGGAGTGGGCAAGAAGTAGAAAATGAGCGGGTTTTTATTTTGTCTGCCTACTGTTGCGTAAGTCTCAAATGAGTTATTAAGACGCAGTTTGACGCTACGCAACTAGTGCATTTATAATTAAAGAACGAAAACTTGACTGAATTTAACGGGTTATATTCCCAGTTCTTTTTTTCATTCCTGTTCGTATAGTATAATTGTAATTTTTTTAGTTTAATATTATTATAAGGGGTAAATAAAAGTGCATTTTAAATGAATAAATTAGTTTGGGGTGGGTAAATTGAAAGTGACATTGAAAGAAGTGGCAGCAAAGGCCGGAGTTTCTCCAACGACTGTTTCACTTGTGTTGAATAATCGTCCGAATAGGGTCTCAAAAGTAAATAAGGATAAAATATTTCGTATAGCAAAAGAATTAAATTATGTTCCCAACCAAGTGGCTAGAAGCTTAGCTACCAATCGCACCAATTTAATAGGTTTAATTATTCCAAATATTGAAAATCCATTTTTCGCTGGCATCGCAATGGAAATTGAGCAACAATTGACACGACGTAATTATGTGACAGTCATTATGAATTCGAACGATAGCAATGAAACACAACAGCATATTATTTCTAAGCTAAATGGGATTAATATCGATGGCCTCATTATTGTGCATGCAAATGGGTTCTTTTATGAAAATTCATTAATTCAGATCCAACGAGCAAGCTATGATGTGCCGACGATTCATTTAGACCGTTATTTAGAAAAAGTTGAAACACCGCAAGTCTATTATGATAATGAAAAAGGAAGTTATTTATCTACTAAATATTTAATTGATTTAGGTCATCGAAAGATTGGTAACTTAGGTGCTAATATGACTTTAGTTAACAGTTTACATCGTTCAAACGGGTATTTAAGAGCATTGCGAGAATTTGATATCTTACCTGAAGAAGAGTGGTATGTAGAGACAAAAATTACCTTTGAAGATGGTTATCGAAGCGCGGATAAAATCTTGGAACAAAAAGAGCTCACAGCAGTAGTTTGTGCTAATGATTTAGTCGCATTAGGTTTTATGAGACGCGCACAAGAATTAAAGATTCGAGTGCCTGAAGATATTTCAGTAGTCGGCTATGATAATATTGAGTATAATAAATTCTCAGTAAAAGCATTAACTTCTGTTGAACAAAATCCTAATCAATTAGCACTGGTTGCGATAGATAAATTATTGAAAGAAATTGAAGGACAAGACTCCAATAAAGAGTTTAACAATGATGTTGTTCTAGAACCGAAATTAATCATTGGTGAAACCACCAGAGCAATTTAGGAAGTGGACAACCAGTAGAAAATCGAATGGTTTTTCCTTCTTCTTTCCATCCCCCGTAAAGTTGGGAGCGAGCAACAGTAGAAAATCATTTCATTTTCTACTGCTTGCCCACTCCCACAGATAGTCGGATAGTTTTATAACGCGTGTTCAATATGTTATATTAAAATTGTAGTACGATTTAAAACAACACAAGGAGGACAAAATGAAAAGATTTTTAGTGTTTTTAGCCGATGGATTTGAAGAAATTGAAGCATTGACTCCCGTTGACTATTTAAGAAGAGCTGGCATTGAAGTAGATACCGTCTCGATTACCGATGATCTCAAGGTAACAGGTTCTCACCAGATTCCTGTTTTAGCAGACAAATTGTTAAGTGACATTAATCCAGAAGATTATGTAGGTTTATATTTACCAGGAGGATTGCCAGGAGCAACTAATCTACGAGATAATGAAGCGGTCATTGAACTTGTGCAACAATTTAATCAAGAAGAAAAATTGGTTACAGCAATTTGTGCAGCTCCAATTGTTTTAGAAAAAGCGGGTGTTATTGAAGGTAAAAATGTGACCAGTTTCCCTAGTTTTAAAGAGGACTTGACGACAGCTAAAGAATATATTGAGGACCATCTTGTCGTGGAAGATGGCAATATAATTACCGGTCGTGGTGCTGCTATCGCCATCTATCAATCTTTTAAAATTGTAGAAACCTTATTAGGCCTTGAGGCGGTAGAAAAGTTAAAAGAAGGTATTCAACAACATAAAGTGGAAGAGTTTTACGGGTTTAAAGCTTAATTGCTAGTAAAACAGTTCAACGTAGTTTTAACCATTGACACAGTATAAAAGCCTTAAAGATAGGTTGGCTAAGCCGACACTTGTCTTTAAGGCGTTTTTTATTTTCTATACATGGATTTTATACGCTAATCGATCACATTATCAAATAGAGTATTAAACGTATCATTCCGGCCATTACCATTACATGGATCGGATTCGCTTTGTATTTACGTAAGAGTGCCAGTGCTGCGATAAATAGAAATAAGCCTATCCAATCAAGATTGAAGCTATCTTTTGGTAGTCTTTGTTGACCAAAGATGGCCATATTAAATAATGATAAACCAGCTGAAGCAATCATTGCGATGACAGCAGGACGCAAACCTGCCAGGGCCCCATTGACTAATGAAAAACCTCGATAGCGATAATATAAAAATGCTAAACTCATCACGATGATGCTTGAAGGCAATACACATCCAAAGGTGGCCACAAGTGCACCCGGGATTCCTGCCACTTGAATCCCGACAAAGGTGGCAGAATTAATAGCAATCGGTCCTGGTGTCATTTCCGTAATCGTCATAATATCAGCAAATTGCGTCATCGTCAGCCATTGATGCAGTTCAACGGTCTGATCTTGAATAAGCGGCATCGCAGCATAGCCACCTCCGATACTAAATAAGCCAATTTGAAAAAATGACCAAAATAGTTCTAAAAAAATCATTATATTTCACCATCCTGTCTGCGCATACGGTACCAACTATCAAGAGCTCCGATTAAGGCACAAATGACAATGATTAACAGAATGTTAAGTCGTAAATACCTTGAAGCGATAAAGGTTAATACCATGACAATAAGGGGTAACAAGCGTTTTTCATTCATCAACTGTTGACCCATGCGCCAAACCACGTCAATAATGACGGCTGCTACTCCTGCTAACATCCCTCTCATAATAATTCCTACATAAAGGTTATCACGAAAAGCTTGGTAAAATATTGAAATAATCGAAATAATGATTAAAGGGGGGAGGACGGTCCCAATTAAGGACACCAAGGCTCCTAAAAGGCCACCGACACGATAGCCTACTAAGATAGCAGCATTAACCGCAATAGCCCCCGGAGAAGATTGTGCGATCACCGTTAAGTCGACCATCTCCTCTTCTTCAATCCAATGCAATTCTTCAACGAATCGTTTTCGCATTAAAGGGATAATGACAAAACCTCCGCCAAAGGTAAAGGCTGATAATTTCAAGGTAGACGTAAATAAGAGAAAATAGTCTCGTTTAGTAAAAGGTTTCAAGTTAATTCCTCATTTCTTATGCAAATGATGTTCACTCTTCTAAAATATCATAAATGGAGCTAATTATTAAGGGAAACCTATTTATAATCCTAAAAATAGGAACCACAAGATAAACTGTTACGTCCATTTTTATGAGCGTGTACAATAGGGAGAAAAGCTTATATGCCAATAGATATTTCTTTTGCCCGATTATTCTGGTTATTCGGAGTGCAGTAGTAGATTGCGAGCCCTTTTCATTTTTTATTGAATTTTTACCTGTCTAGGAAATGTGCTAATATCATTCTTAATGATGATAGGTGTTGGTGTTGTAGATGTAGGGAATGAAATTATTGGTTTATTGATAGCCTACCAAGTGTTTGTAAGAAAATTCAATTTAACAGATGAAAAAGCGCTCGAAATGAGTCAGATTTTACAAAGATAATAAAACCAAAACTACAAAAAACTCCTCGCGCAATTTGTGCGAGGAGTATCTGAGTTTAATCTGGGTAAATGTACTCAAGCCATTGAATATAGATTTGGATAAATAAAGAGGTTGGGATTGTTTCTTCTATTCCACCCAAGGTATCTTCAATCAGTGTTTCATCTTGGTTAAGGGTAATCTCATAGACATTACCGGCAAAGCTTTTATCATCATCTATGCTATCAAGAAACTCAATGATCGTTTGCGTAATCATATCATCAAAACTAACACCTTCAACTTGAAGGAAGGGGTCGACTAATGAATAGTGCGGTTCATCTTCAAAGACGACATGGTATCTCTCTTTTCTTTTTTCAAAATGGTACATAATTTATCCTACCTTTCATATATTGGGAATGCGGAAATAATTTTGTCATCATTAGTGAGATACATTTGAATCTTGATGCCTTGGCTCTCACCTTCGAAAATATTACCACTTACATGTTCGCTATTTTCATAGGCTTCATTTATTGCGTCGACGACTTCTTGTGGCGTCCACTCTTGCGGAAAAAATGAAGAATAGGCTTTTTTCGGTTCTCCATCAATCGTGATTTTAGCACGGTAGACACCATGACGGTCCGTTTTAGAGCGTGTGCTTTCTATGATTGTAACATCAGGAGCTAAGCCTTCATAATGATAGCCGGTCGCTTTACCATCGCGGTTAATGGAACCAAAGAAGATGTGTTCAAGCCCATTTTTTACGAAAATATGGGTCCTTTTTAAATCATCGGTATCGAATGTTTCAGGATTGAACTTAGTCTGTGTTTGTGTTGATGTCTGTGCATTTTTTTGACTTTCTTCAGTAGTAGCCGGGGTATGACTAAGATCATTGTCTGGAGTGGTGATATTAGGGTCATTGCCACAAGCGACAAGTAATAAAGTTATCAGGGTTATTAGCCAGTATTTGAAGATTTTTTTCATAGATTCCCTCCTTGAATGAGTTCATTATACTGAGTATACAGCTTGAATTCAATTAACTGATAATAAACGTTAATTTATTTACTATTTGATAAGATTTAGGTAGAATAGATTTATTACTAAAACGAATATTATTGATAGGTGAAAAAATGAAGATTAAACAAACTTTTGACATGACTGAAATTTCAGGTCAGTTTCATAAATTAATTGGTGTCACCCAAGTCTTAGTCGATGAGGATGATTTTGTCTATGTCCAAGTTAAAATGGAAGAAAAGCATACGAATCCTATAGGGATTGCTCATGGTGGTTTTCTATTTACACTTTGTGATGTCGCTGCTGGGGCTAGAATGGCGTATATTAAGCAAAATTCAGTTACCTTAGATAGTACTATAAATTACTATAAACCGGGTAAAGTGGGAGATACCCTAACCACTAAAGTAATTCCCCGTAGAGAAGGACGTCATACCTCTATCTATCTAGTGGAAGTTCGTAATCAAGACGATGTCTTACTAGTGGATATGATGGCGACAATGTACCATATTGATTAACATTTTAAACAAGCAATGATTGACGAATGCTTAATTGTCTCGCTCAAAATCATTGCTTTTTTGTTTTCGTTTTTTTCTTTATATAGTTTTGTTATAAGCTTGGAAAACCTTACATTAATAATCAAAGATGGGTATAATATTACTATTGGCATAAGTATATGCCGCTAATATTTTAATGTAAGTTGGAAGGAAGTTTGTAAAATGACAGAAGGACAATATGGTGCACCTGATCATGTAAAGAAATTAGAAATTTTTAACACTATTGAGCTAGAAGATTTAGCGAAAGAAGTAGTACCTCATGGTGGTTTTGACTACCTAGCAGGAGGATCTGGTGATGAGTTTACCTTAAGACGTAATGTAGAATCTTTTAATTTTAAAGGGATAGTACCCCGAGTAGCTGCGGATGTAGAGTTTCCAGAGACTCGTACTAAAATCTTTGAACATGAATTAAAAGTACCTTATATAATGGCACCAATTGCGGCTCATGGGTTAGCGCATCAATCCAAAGAAGCGGGGACTGCAAGAGGGATTCGTGAATTTGGTGGTTCTTTAATGTCAATTTCTGCTTATTCAGGAGCAACTTTTGAGGAAATTGATGAAGGATTACAAGACACACCTCGTTGGTTCCAAATTTACATGTCTAAAGATGATCAATTAAATAAAAGCATTTTAGATGAAGCGAAAGCAGATGGCGCGACTGCGATTATTTTAACCGCAGATGCGACGGTTGGGGGTAATCGCCATCGTGATGAGAAAAATCATTTCGTCTATCCATTTAGTATGCCGATTGTTGCACGTTACCTAACAGGTACAGGGAAAGATATGTCATTAAATAATATTTATGGACAGTCAAAACAAAAAATTACGATGGATGACATTCGTTTCATCAAAGAGTATTCAGGTTTACCTGTTTTCTTAAAAGGTGTTCAAGCGCCTGAAGATGCAGAAGCTGCCATTCAAGCGGGGGCTGATGGTATTTGGGTATCTACACATGGTGGTCGTCAATTAGATGGTGCACCTGGATCATTTGAAATGCTACCAGCGATTGCTAAAGTTGTCAATAAAAGAGTGCCAATTGTGTTTGACTCAGGTATTCGTCGTGGAGAACATATCTTTAAAGCCTTAGCTAGCGGAGCGGATATCGTTGCAATCGGTCGTCCAGTGTTATTTGGATTAGCTCTTGGCGGTTGGCAAGGGGTACAATCTGTTTTTGAATATTTTGAAAGAGATTTAAAACGTGTGATGCAATTAGCAGGAACACAAACAATTGAAGATATTAAAAACACTCAATTAATTGATTTAAGATAATATATATATTCAGTTTAGAGGAGCTTAATGGCGAGTCTAAACTGAATTTTTTATTTGAGAATTCTTTGAGATTGTGTAGATGGGATCCTTTAAAGAGATTCAAATAAGAGTGCCATAGAACGATGATGTGCTTAGAGCAAAGCTTTTTAACAGATTATTAAGCACAGGCTGTGCATCAACTTGATAAATTCGGTTTTAAAAGTCAACTTAGAAATTTTTGATTTGTCTCACTTACAAATCATGGAGTAATGGGTGGTAAGGAATGCGATTGATTTGTTATAATGCAATTGAAACATAATACTCTTGTTACCAAAGGAGAATGTGATGACAGACTTTATTAAACCTTTTGGACCTAACCATTTGTTATATATAGGCATTGTTATAATGGTTGGGTTTTTACTGTTTACAAACATACCATTTGTTCGCAAGCATCGTGATCAGATTAGTATGATGGTTTTGATTATTAGTATTATTCAACAATGTATCTTATATGGTTATTATTTATTGTTTTTTAAATTTGATCTATCAGAATCTTTGCCATTACATATCAGTCGCATTAATAGCATTTTTGGTATTATCTATTTAGCGACCAAAAGCAAGTTAGTCATTAGAATTTTATCTTTTACAGGTGCTTTCGCGCTATTAAGTTTTCTCTATCCGAGTCGGGTGCAAAGTATTACCCATCCATTAGGGATTAGTTTTTTGGTGAACCATATTATTACACTATTGTTACCTTTCTTTGCTATGGTGGTATATGATTTTCGGATTCAAAAAGCTGATAAACAATTACCATTTATTTTGATGATGGTTTACATGATGATTGTTTATGTTATTAATCCTATCGTAAACGGCAATTATTTTTATTTAGTGAAACGCCCATTCGCTTTTTTAAATGGAATGGCTGATAGTTTATATTTAATCCTTTGTGCAGTTGTTACTTTCGTACTGTTTTCGGTAGCAGAAATTTGTTACAATCGACTAAGTGAGTATTTAACGAATCGGCAGTTTTCCTAGAAAGAAATAAAGCTGCTATCTTTATAACCTTGAATAAGGGGCGGTGGTCTTTTGTTCGAGGTTTTTTAATACTAATGGTGAGGTAGCTTAAAAATTTAAATAAAAACCATAAACGCGTTTCTGAGCCGAATTCAGAATGACTTGCTTTTACTTATATTGATTGATTGAATACTTCTTAAAAATATTCCCTGATGATCGTTTAGTCTAAGAACAGCGTGATGATGTTTGCTTTTACTATCTAAAAATCATCGCTGTAACAGGGGAAAGTTTGGTATAATGAGAGTATTAGGTGTGGAAAGGGATAGAGAGATGACCAAGAGAAACTATCGTTACATCGGCTTTTTGCTAGCAATTTTATTAATGTTAGGCGTTCACCCGTGCGCCGTCAGGGCAGAAGTGAGCGATGAATATTTAGGTTACACAACAACGGCTAAGACGAATGCCAGTCTAGCACAATTATTTACTGTTAAGTCTTTTAATGTTTATGATGGTGATACCGCGGACTTTATTTTAGAACGCCAAATAGAACCAAGTATTAAAGCAAGATTTTTATTAATGGATGCTCCTGAAATTAGAGGAGGTGTACCGTATAGTAAGGCGGCACGCAAGCGAGTCAATCAATTGTTTGTTGAAGCTAAATTAATTCAAATTGAATATGAAGGTCCCGAAAAAGATAAATATCAACGTGATTTAGTGCATGTTTGGGTGGATGGGCATCTCTTATCAGAAATTCTAGTTAGAGAAGGTTACGCTATTGCGCGATACATCCATCAGTATTTACCTAATAGTCAATATGTAAAAGCTATTTATGAAGCACAAGAAAAAGCAAAATACGAAGGATTAAGGGTTTGGGTGGATGGAGATTTGGAGTTTATTAACAAAGCTGAATATGAACTTCAAGCCAACCATTCAGCTGGTTCTGCCAATGAAGTAGAGACCGTTTATTATCGAAACTGTAAGGAAGTTTGGCAAGCTGGTAAGGCTCCGATTAGGAAGGGCGATCCTGGTTTTCGTCCCCAATTTGATGGTGATAAAGACGGGATTGGTTGTGAGGCTCCTCAGTAATCATCAAGTATTTAAATAAAAAGTATCCTCTAGTTTGAGCAATACCAAGATTATACAAAGCTGTAATCTGGTTCGACTCAAAGTTTGAGGATACTTATTTTGTTATACCAATAGACTAGATTTCAATCCGAGTCCAATTACCTTGTTTGAAACGATGGCGTAATAAAATAAAACGCGAGAATTGGTCGGATAAAATCCCAATCCAAATACCATAAAGTCCTAAATTAAAGATATTAACTAATATGAGTGTAACACCCGTACGAATTAGGGTAACCGATATAATGCCTGCAATAAGTGTATAGCGAACGTCGCCCCCGGCTCTTAAACATCCGCCATAAACAAGTTGGGAGATTTGTAACAGCACAATGACCATGACAAAACGGGTAATAATCGCCCCTTCATCAATGAGGGCAGGTTCATTAAAATAAAGCCCCATTAAATTTTTACCAAAAGCAAATAAGAATAATGATAAAGCTAATGACATGACTAAACCAATCCGTTGACAGATATGGCCAAATTTAATGGCTTTATCGTGGTCTTGACGACCTAAAGCTCTACCGGCTAAGGCAACGGCAGCTACTTGCATTCCATCACCGAATGAAAAGCCGAGACTTAGTAAGTTCATACCGGCATTGTGAATGGCAAAGGCATTGGTTCCGAGTTTTGCGGCTGTGACCGCGGTGGCTACAAACCCAATGCGCATCATCAGATTTTCAACGGCCATATTAGAGCCTAAACCAAAGATCATCTTAACAGTCTTCTTTTGCATTTTGACTTTGTATTTTAAAATATATTTAATTTGGATTAAACTATCAGGACTATAGAGTGAACGAATACTCATCAACATGGCCACAAAGGTACCTAATACGGTGGCAATGGCTGCCCCTTGAATTCCTAAAGCAGGGAACCCCAATTTACCATTAATGAGTAAATAATTGAAAATAATATTAACGATTGATGAGGTGACATTGGTAAAGAAGGCAATTCGGGTATTACCACTTCCGCGTTGCGCAGCATTAATCACCATGGCGATGACATTAAAAATCATCCCGCCCATAATAATCCGTAAGTAATTAACAGAGGCTTGATGGGTTTCGTGATTGCTTCCGGTTAAATGCATAATATCATCAGCGAAATATAAGAAAATAGCGGTAATAATTAAACTAGCTGCTACTGTTAAACATAATGCTGTCAGGAAAACTTCGTTGGCTCCTCGTTTATCTTCTTGTCCGCGTCTCCTTGCAACTAATGATGATACGGCGATGTTAATAGCAAAAAAGACAGTTAATCCAATTAGTTTGGGTTGAGTTGTTAAACCAACTGCTGCAATCGCAAAACTTCCTAATTCACCGACCATCATCGTATCGATCATCGCTGCCAATGAAATAAAGAAGCTTTCTAATACAGAAGGCCAAGCCATTGAAATGGCTGTTTTATAATGTACTTTATCTTTCATAATATCCTTTCTATTTTTTTCAGTTACTAAACTACTAGTAATATGATAGTACTTTACGCAGTAATTATCTAGTCTTTTTGCTTATAAACTTAACATGATTAATTAATTTGTTATTTTCCTTCAAAACACATCGTTATTGAATCAGCTTATTTTGTGATATGATAAGACTACTGAAAAAATGAATGAAGGTAGGGTCTTAACATGACAACATTTAAAGGTGAATTAGTAACGATCATCGGCAATCAATTAAAAGTAGGGGAACAGTTACCTGATTTTTCTCTTGTAAATCCTGACCTAGTGAAGCAATCTTTAGCTGACTTTGAAGGAAAGAAAAAAGTTTTAAGTATTGTGCCTTCGGTCGACACGGGGATTTGTGATGCCCAAACAAGACAGTTTAACCAAGCCTTATCTGATATGGAGAATACAGTGGTTATAACGGTTTCTTGTGATTTACCTTTTGCTCAAAAACGTTGGTGTGGTGCTTCAGGCATTGAGAATGCTTTGTTATTATCTGATTATTATGATCGATCATTCGGAAAAGCTTATGGTGTCTTGATGGAGGAGTGGCATTTATTGGCTCGTGCGGTTATTGTAGCCAATGAACAGAATGAAATTACTTATGTTGAGTATTTAGATAATGTTAATAGCCATCCTGATTACGAGGCAGCTATCAACGTTGTTAAAGATTTGGCTTAAGGAGGATTTTATGGAGTGGCTTTTTTGGATTGCCCTTGTCTTTTTAGTATTATTCATCATTGCCTATGGGATTATTTCGCTACATTTTTCAAAAAATATTGCACAACCTAAAATCTCATCATTAGAAAAAGAAATGGCATGGGAAAAGGAACATCATTTATGGGGGAATTTTGATGATTATGATAAAACGGCTTATACGGTTAAGGGTTATCAAGATTATTCATTACATGTCGTCTTAGTGAAAGCGGCAGTGCCATCGGATAAATATGTGATTATTTCTCATGGTTATACAGCGAATCGCTACGGTGCGGTAAAGTATTTAGATGCATACCGTTCACAAGGGTTTAATGTCATTATTTATGATGTGCGCGGACATGGCGACAATGAAAAAACGCCGGTTTCATTAGGGAATTTTGAAGCTAAAGATTTACTGGCATTGATTGAAGATACCTATCAGCGCTATGGTGATGATATTTATTTAGGCTTACATGGTGAATCGATGGGCAGCTCGATTTCCTTAAATGTCTTAGCGTATCGACCTAAAATTCAATTTGTGGTGGCCGATTGTGGGTTTACCAATTTATATGAATTGATTGCGAGTTTATATCGTCAACATAAAGTGGGGCTATTAATCTATGGAGTCAATTTTATGATGAAATTAACACAAGGTTTCGATATGAAAGCGACCAGTGCAGTTGATGCTTTAAGAGAAAATGAAGTCCCAATCATGTTTATTCACGGTAAAAATGATACCTTTATCTTGCCAGAACATAGTGAGCATTTAGCAGCGGCTAATCATGGTAAAAGTGTGGTTCACCTCATTGACCGAGCAACCCATGCCGGTTCCAGACAAACGATTGGAATAAAAGCCTATACTAAATTAATCGAGGACTTTTTACAAACAATCTAAGAAATAGGAAATAAATAGTAGTGCATGCAAGGATGTATCTGAGTTTGTTGATGATTATCGGCGAGAGAAGGAATGATATTCGGATTGAGTGTATTCTCTTCGAGAAAAAATTAGCTAGTTGCTCCAAAGGCGATAAGATGCGTTGTTTTGAAAAAAGCAAGAATTGGCTGTCTCTTAAATAACAATAATCGTTATATGTAAGAGAGAGTAGACATCAACTCGATAAAATCATTCAGAATATTTTGCGTTAATTATAAGCGCCAACCTGCGTCTTAACGAGGTTAGGCCTAAATTTGAAATGATCAATCAAGTTATTGCTCGGTAATTAAAAGCGCAGTGGTTGAGTGGTCTCAAACTT
>NZ_BCQX01000044.1 GCF_001552295.1 Globicatella sanguinis NBRC 15551
TTTACAAAAATTCCGTGACCCACACCTTTTGAATATTGCCATCCCAAAGCTCCACTCGTGCCAATGTGAGCTCCGCCCTTTGCCAATTTTTGCTCCACTTGTGCCAAAAATGACTCCACCCATTGCCAATATGAGCCCCACTTAAATGAATAACCCCCTTATAATAGGCTTACATGCTGAATTCCAGCATGAATATATTATAAGGGGGTATTTTTTGTGATTAATTATCGCAGAATACTGGAATTGACGTTTTCAGGAACGAGTCAGCGAACAATTGAAAGTCTCGTCGGTAGTTCCAGACACACAATTAGGGAGGTGGTTGAAAGAGCTGAAGCTCGAGACTTAAGTTCTCTTGAAGATGAGATGACCAATCAATGGTTGGAGACCTTTCTTTTTCCAGAAAAGACGCCGGTAGCCAAAGGCTATTATCAAGAAGACTGGGAATATGTTCATAAGGAATTGGGGAAGAAGCACATGTCACTGACTTTATTACATAAGGAGTATAAGGATCGCGCTAAAGAGGATGGCTTGATGGGCTATTCCTATCGATCTTATTGTCGCTTCTACGGAGACTATGCTCGCAAGTATAAAGTCACGATGCCATTGAAACGGAAGCCTGGCGAAATATTAGAAGTAGATTGGGCGGGCGCAACTTTATCTTTAAAAGATTTAGCTGGTGGCCCTGATATTGATGTTTATCTCTTTGTGGCTTGTCTGCCATTCAGTCAGCATTTCTATGTGGAAGGCTTTCTAGATATGACTTCTCCTAGTTGGTTGACTGCTCACATTCATGCTTTTGAGTACTTCAATGGTGTCCCAGAACTCTTGTCTCCAGATAATTTGAAAACGGGGATTCAAACGCCCAACTATGCGGAGCCTAAGCTGAATGCTGCTTATCAAGATTTAGCTGATTATTACGGAACCGTTGTTGTCCCAGCACGTGTAGAAAAACCGAAAGACAAACCATCTGTTGAATCAAGTGTCGGGCTAGCGAGTCGTCAAATCATTGCCGCCTTGAGGAATGTCCAGTGTTTCTATCTTCATGAATTAAATGAGCTGATTTTTCAGAAGTTAGAAGAAATTACCACTGCCCCTTTCCAAAAGAAGCTTGGCTCAAGACAGAGCGTCTTCGAAGAAGAAGAATGGGAATATCTCACCCCGGTTAGACAACCCCGATTTCAACTAACGGACTGGAGAGTAGCTAAAGTCCAAACTAATTATCATATCCAAGTAGACAAGAACTACTACTCCGTCCCTTATGAATACGTCCAAAGTCAGGTCGAGGTACGCCTCACTCAGGACTTACTAGAAGTTTACTTCAATCAGGGGCGAATTGCATCTCATAAACGAATTCATGGTGACATAGGAATTTATAGCACGAACAAGGATCATATGCCTGACCATCATCGGCTCTATCTGGATCACACTCCCGATTCTAGCCGGAATTGGGCACAAACAATCGGTCCAGCAACCCAAGCACTGATTGATAAGATATTAGCTCAACAGGTGGAGAAGCGAGCGCTAAGAATGATCGCAGGCATTCAACGATTAAAGGAGCAACATTCGCTAGCTATAATAGAACAGACGAGTGAAATCCTACTGGACATCGCTAAGCAACCGACTTTATCGACATTTAAACAAATCATAAAGGAAGAAACGAATCGCCCCACCCATCAAGAGGCAGTTCAACAAAAACAAGATGAACAACACGGTTTTGTCCGAGGGGCAGATTACTTTGGGAGGAAAAAATAATGGTTAAACAAGAAACACTAAATAAAATGAAAGCCATGCGACTTAGCGGGATGGCTGAAGCCTATGAGCAGCAAATGAATAACCAAGACTACCAAGCCATGAGCTTTGAAGAAAGGTTAACTTTATTGATTGACCACGAATATGCCAAGAGGCAGAACAATAAGTTGAATCGGCTAATCAATCAAGCTACTTTTTCCAATCCAGAAGCTTATATTGAAAATATTCATTATCATGCCGACCGTCATTTAGATAGGGATTTAATTCAACGATTAGCGACAGGAACCTATCTAGAAAATAAACAAAATATCATCCTTATGGGAGCATCTGGCAATGGGAAGACTTGGATAGCTAATGCGTTCGGTATCCAGGCTTGTAGGCAATTCAAACGGGTCAAATATATTAGGCTACCAGAGTTGATTGATGAGCTAAAGATCGCCAAACGTGATGGAAGTGGACCCTATCGTAAAATCATAAAGAGTTACAGTAAGTATGAACTCTTAATTCTTGACGAATGGCTACTGACTCCGATTAGTCAAGAGGACTCCCTGTATTTACTAGAAGTGATAGAAGGACGATTAAATAAAACTTCTACTATCTTCTGTTCACAATTCGCTCCAGAGGGCTGGCACCAAAAAATTGAAAGTGTCCAGTTAGCAGATGCCATACTAGACCGCATCGTTCACAATGCCTACCATATCCTCATAGATGGGCAAATTTCCATGCGCGAGCGTATGGGAATACGATAAGGTGTTCCAAGCTTAAAGCCCTTTTATGGGGCTTTAAGTGCTATTAAATGAGGTGGAGCTATATTTGGCACAAGTGGAGCAAAAATTGGCAAAGGGCGGAGCTCACATTGGCACGGGTGGAGCTATTTGATGGCAATACCCACCTTTTGACAAAGAGCCAAAAGTAGACAGTACTATCAAAGTGCTGTCTACTTTCTTCTAATATAAATTCTCAGTTAACTTCTTCACGAATTCGGTTAATTCTTCGCCGATTTCTTCATGTTCTAAACCAACTAAAATACTCGATTTCATGAATTCTAATTTGTTACCCACGTCAAAACGTTGGCCTTTGAACTCTTTCGCAAAAACACGTTGGGTTTTGTTTAAGGTATCAATCGCATCGGTCAACTGAACTTCGCCACCCGCCCCGACTTCTTGTTTTTCTAATAACTCGAAGATTTCTGGCGTTAATAAATAACGACCGATAATCGCTAAGTCACTGGGTGCTTCTTCCATTTTAGGCTTTTCAACGAATTTTTTCACATTGTATAAACCTTCTGTTAATTGGCTTTCAATATCAATAACCCCATATTTACTGATGTCTTCCATTGGCATTTTCATTACCGCAATGTTAGACGCATGATTTTGTTCATAGCTATCGATCAATTGTTTCGTAAGAGGTACTTCATCTAGCATAATGTCGTCTCCTAACATCACCACAAAAGGTTCGTCACCAATAAAGCTTTCTGCTTGTAAAACCGCATCCCCTAAGCCTTTTGGATAAGGTTGACGCACAAAGAACATTCTGATGCCCGTTGTTTCACGAACAAGGTCTAATAATTCTTGTTTCCCTTTCATTTCAAGATTAGATTCTAACTCAATATTGGAGTCAAAGTGGTCTTCAATCGCACGTTTACTTTTTCCAGTAACAATTAAAATTTCCTCAATCCCTGAGGCTAAAGCCTCTTCCACGATGAATTGGATTGCAGGTTTATCTACAATCGGAATCATTTCTTTCGCAATCGCTTTGGTGGCAGGTAAGAAACGTGTTCCTAAACCCGCTGCTGGAATGACCGCTTTTCTAACTTTAGACATGACAATACCTCTTTCTAATAATTAATAATGATTACCTCAAATAATTCAACAAATACGTATTTCCGCACCAAATAAAAAATATCACTTAAATAAAATTAATTGACAGATAAAATAATTATATATTAGATCATCTAATATTTTATGAACAATAGTCTCAATATTAAACAAAATTTAAGAAAATTTCATGAACCCATAGTGCTCATTAAAATAATAAATCTTAGGGTTATAAATTTCTACTTTTATATTTATTTTCACTAGCTAATTTAGAAGACAACCACCATTTTTCGTTATCTATATACCAATCTACAATTTTTTTTAATTCATATTGAAAATCATTACGAATTGGATGCCAATTTAAGATTTTTCTCAATTTTGAAGTATCTACTGAATACCTCATATCATGTCCCAATCTGTCAGGAACATTTTCAAAAAAGTCTACAGGTTTATCGAAAATATATAACAAATTTTGTAAAACTTGAAAATTTGATAATTCATTATTACCTCCAATGAGATAAGATTCTCCAATGGTTCCATCTTCAATTATCTTCAAGATGGCTGAAGAATGATCATCTACGTGTATCCAGTCTCTAATATTGCAACCATTCCCATACAATACTGGCTTACTATTTCGAATTAAATTTGTTATTTGGCGGGGAATAAATTTTTCAACATGTTGAAAACAACCATAATTATTAGTACTATTTGAAATAGTTGCTTTTAATCCATATGTTTTTATCCATGCTTTAACCAACAAATCGGATGAAGCTTTTGAACTAGAGTAAGGACTAGAGGGATTATATGGAGAAATTTCACTAAAAAACTTTTCACTGTCTAAGGGTATATCACCAAAAACTTCATCTGTAGAAATATGATGATATCGTTTATTATGAATCCTACAGGCTTCAATTAAATTATATGTACCAACAATATTTGTTTGAATAAATTGAGATGAGGAGTAAATAGAATTATCATTGTGCGTTTCCGCTGCAAAATTAATTACAATATCTGTTTTTTTCACTAAATTATCCATAAGTTTATTATCTAATATATTTCCATGTACAAACGAATATCTGGATTTATCAATTCCAGTTAAATTAGACAAATTGCCAGAATAAGTAAGAGAATCAACAATCGTTATATAATAATTGTTTCTCTGTTTTAGCAAGTATCTAACAAAATTAGCACCCATGAACCCTGCACCGCCAGCAACAAGTAAATTTTCCAAAATTTAACCACCTCAACATTAAAAATATTTCAAAATCAAGGAATTTTTAAAATGATTTTCTAAAATATAAAAGAATATAATATATGTACTAAATGTAAATAAAGTCATAAATATGCTTGAAGCAATTGATTGATTAAAAAATATTGGTGACGGTAATAATTTATCACATATTTGAAAAAAATACAGGTGAAAATAATGTGTACAAACTATAAAAATTGAATGTTTAACTATAAATTCTGAAAATACATTATATTTTGTGTACGAAAAAATAATAAATAATCCAAATATTCCAAGTAAAGCATTTAAATAAAAAATGAAATAATTGTTAAGCCTCATTTCATAAACAGAAATTGAATTTTTTGAATTAATAGAAATAAAAATATTCAAAATTAACAAAAACAATCCAATTAGAATAATATATTGATCCTTATTTCTATAACTAATTATTTTTTCGTTATTAATTTTATTTCCCATTATATATATAGGTAGCATCCACATAACTATATGGATACCTAGAGGCAAAATAATTTGGTTAATATACATAAAATAACCAATTACCAATAACATAATTAAAACTATATTTATCCTGTTTGTAAAATTTAGTATTAAAGCATAAATAATTTCAATTAAATATAAGACTAACAGAAACCAAAGTGGACTATTCCACCCAACACTTCCATTCCAAAAAAATAACTGTAATATTCTTTCTGACCAGGATATTTCAATATTAAATGCGTAATCTCTCAATATTCCAAATGGAAATGAAATAATAGAAAGAATCAAATATGGTAACAATATTGATTTACTTTTAGTACTCAAAACAGACTTAAAATTTCTATCTTTCCTTAAAAATCCAGATAGAAAAAAGAATAATGGCATATGAAAACTATATATAATTTTTGAAAAAAATATATTGGGAGAAAAATGACCAAACACTACTAAAATAACACCGAAAGTTTTTAAATTATCTATCCAACTAATTCGATTACTTTTCAAATATATTCTCCTCATGAAAAAATTTTAATTAATCAACCAGCTTATTATACACATTTAAAAACATTGACACTTGATTTTTTATATCATAATACATTATATTATTACCGATTTTTCTATAATAATCTAATAAATTATTTACATTAACAACTTTATTTATTTTATTTAATAAATCACCCTCAATGTCTGGGTTAAATATTTCCCCTCCACCAGTTTTATTTAGTATTTCTGGCATTCCCCCCTTATTTGAAGTAATTACAGGTAATCCAAAATTATTACCTTCAACTACGACTCTACCAAAAGGTTCATCCCATAACGAAGGCACAATGAGTATATCATGAGAAATAAATTCAGCTTTTAATTCCTCCCCAGTTTTAAACCCTAAGTAATTTATATTGTCACAATTAGAAGTAGATTGAACAACCACGTCTACTTTAGCACCTTTACCAATTATATCTAAATGAAATCTTTTATTATATCCACTAAATTCTTCAATTAAAAATAAAACCCCTTTAATCTCCATAATGGATCCTACAAATAAAAATTTAATAGGATGGTCACTTTTTCTAAACTTATCAATGTCTCTAATGCGGTTCGATATGATATTCTTAATTTCTTCCTCATCCATTTTAACTGCATTAGGTATTACTTCAAAATTCAAATTTTTTGAATCTAAAACTTTTTTTTCAAAAAATTTATCTAATGTAAATTTTGATGGAGAAGTTACATAATTAATATTTTTTAAGCAACTACTAGTTATTTTGACGAGAACTGAATTAATAATATCAATCAATTTATTTTTCTTTTCCCCTAAAGGATAGATTAACCAATAGTCTCGTAAAGTTAATATACTTCTAATTTTTCTATTTTTTGCACTAATAAAAGTGAAAATTGAAATTCCAGTGGTTGAATTGAAATGAACAATATCTGGTTTTACTTCATCTAATATTCTATTAAATAAAAATAATGATTCCAAATTAAATAACTCTGAAATTTTATATAAAAACATGATAAATTTACTTCGTTTTTTTCTTATGAAATAGTATGGATTATAAAGAAAAGTTTTTGTTCTATGAACTGTTACATCATTAATAATCTCCGAATGATTATTTTTATTGGAATCAATAGTAAAAACATGCACTTCATTCCCAAGATTAGCCATTGATTCCGCTAATAGTTTGGTACTTTTTTGAGCACCTGCAGCCTCATTATAAAATGTATTTACATATAAAATTTTCAATTTATTCCACCTAACCATTCTTTACTATTCTATAATGCCCACTTTAATAAAACTCTTTAAAAATTTAATTTCACCAGTCAAATAATATGACGGTAGTATAATTAATAATAATACACCAAAATTTAAAATCAAAGTGATTAAATCGTTATCAAAATTAATTGAAATAACTAAACTTACAAAAATGTAAATTATTGAAGAAAACGATACTCCTTTTAAGTTAAAAAAATAAATTCTTATTTGCGAACTGAAAAGTATTCTGTTTATAATAATAATATTAATTAACAAACTTAATGAAAACGATATAATTAACATTAATGCAATCATTTTTATATTATTAAAAACAATTCCAATAATAATTGCAATAATATTGATTAAAGAGGTAACTAAACCAACTCTAAATAATAAATCAGTTCTATCAGCAGACTGATAGAATGCTCCTGTACAACTATTAGCCATTTGCATCCATATAGATATTGATAAGAGCTGAAAAATTACAATACTTTCTCTCCACTGATTTCCAAATAGAAAAATAATTATGCTTTCAGCATTAAAAAAACAAAATATTGAAATTGGAAGTCCTATTAAAATTAGAATTTTCGAAATCGCCAAATAATATTTGTACATAATATCTTTTTTATTAATATAATCTTTTAATAACGGCTGTATAACAGGAGTAATAACTTGTGATAATATTTGATTTGGGTACAAGGATAACTGATATCCTTTTTCATAATATCCAAGAGCTTGCGGGTTAATAAAACGACCAATCAACAAATTATCTAAATTTCTTGCGAAATAATTTATAAAATTAAAGCCAAATTGATTATTTGAAAAACTAGAAATTTTTTTGAAGGATTTTATATCTATTTTTTTTGAAGGTATAATTCTTTCAAAATAAAAGAAACCAATAAATAAGCCAACACTTCTTAGTATATTACCTAAAATAATTGAATAAAAACTAAAATTATTCAAGGCAAAAATAACTGAAGATATACCAACTAATAAATTACAAAGTAGCGTAATCATATTAACTTCTTTAAATTTTACTTTTTTTAACAATAGTGCTTGAGGTACAATTGTACAAGTATAAAAAAAGAGTGAAATTGAAAGTAGTACACAAATAAAAATGTATCGTTGGTCATTATAAATATATGATATTGGAATTCCTAAAAAAGCAAAAATAACTGAAATAATAAGGCCTACTACAATTGTTAAACCAAATAAGTTATTAATATCATTCTTATTTAGAATATTACTTTGAATTATAGCAGGACCAATACCAAAATCAGCTAACATTTGAAAGAAAATTATAAAGACATTTACAACAGCAATTACACCATATTCTTCTGGCGTTAGAATCCGACTCAGTATTGATGTTGTTAATAATTGAATAACAACATTCGAGTATTTAGCAATTGCCGTATATAAGATCCCTTTTTTAAAATTTTCAATCATTGTTTTCTCCCCTTTTTAACCAATCAGAATGAAAATAAGAAATTAAATTTTGAATGTAGATATCATTTTTCCCATTATTAACGTTTTCTGACAATAATGAAACTTCTTGTGTATCATTAATTACAACTGGAGTTCCTTTCCAAAAAGTAGCTTTCACCACTTTAACTTTAGATAAATAAGCCATAAAATTTAACCATACATCATCAGCGGTAAAAGATAATTCTTTAATTAGGTCTTTATCAAATGCCACGTCAATTAAACAATTAGGCGGAAATAAAGTACCTCCTCCGCTAGTTAAAAAATTTAGATGCGAAGGCTTCATATCAAATGCATATTCATAGTCCCACATATGATACGGGAGTATTTCATTACCTGAAAATTTAATTCTATGACATCTCATACATGAAATTGCATTCGGATATTTGTTATATGATGCTAACAGTTTTTCAATCATTTTAGATGGATAAATAATATCATCATCAACTGTTATTACTGGTGAATTGTTAAACTCTAGAAACGAATATATATACTTTTTATGAGATTTTAAATTTTCCTCTTTATAGATTACTTTAATTAGATCGCTATTAATGATATTTTTTTCAATATCTTTTTCTGGAAAATCTTCAACACTTGCGTAGATAACTATTAATTTTGGTGTGATAGTTTGATTTAATAATGACCTTAACATTAAATTTATTTTATCAAGCCTACTAGGAATCGTTGTACAGCTAACAATTATGTCAGCTCTTTCCCTTTCTAAGGATTCATCTTTAAAATATTTCAACGAAACATTCAATATCTTTGAGTAAATTGAAAAAAAACGATAATAAATTTTATTTAAAATTTTGACCAAAATTCTATGCACTTTCTTCACCTACTGAATGCTTATTTTTAAAATAATTACCCCAAATGATTCCGTTAAAAAAGATAAAAAAGATTGTCGGACTAAATTCTACAAGTGTATACATTAAATAAGAAAAAAATGAAATAATTAATAGATTATCCTTAGAATTAAAGTTTTTTAAAACAATAATAATAAAAAAGATTATTGTAATTATTCCGAATCTTGCTGCTAAATCGAACAAATAATTATGTGCAGTATTAACGACTAATGAGTTAGTCCAAGGTACAAACGTTAAATCTAATCCAGCACCCCAAATAAAGTTCTTTTTAAAGTATAAAATAGCTAAATCCCATATTTGTAATCGACCTGAAAAAGTAACATCTCGATTAAAAATACCACTAATTATTTTAAAAACCACGTTATTCGTACTACCAGTTGAAAATAAAAACGTTACTAAAAAATATAATATTAACAACACTCTTTTTAAATCATATTTTTCAATCAGTACTTTTCTAAATGTTAATAAAAAAAGAAAAGAAATCGAGGTTAATAAAGTCGTTGCGGACTGAGAAAATATTGCCAAAAATAAAATAAGTATTACTTGCCGAAAGTTAAACTTATGAATATCATGTAATTCATAATAGTATGATAATAATGTCATATATAATAATAAATATGGTGTCATAGCATTTTTTCTGCCTAAAAAATATTCTCTACTATCTCCAATAATATTAGTAGAATCAAAACCACTTTTAAAGATTATCTGAGTTAAAACTTGAACAATCATAAAGATAGATAAATACATCAAAATTTCTTTTATTAATTTTATATTTCCTCTTTGAAAATTTAGTTTCAAAAAACAATATGCACCAAAATAATTTAATATACTTAATCCATATGTAAAATAGAAAGTCTTATTAACGATTGAAGCAAGAACTTGAGAAAACAGAAAACAAAAGATTAACAAATCCATAATATTTATTTTGGTGTAAATTAAACTTTTTGGTATATATATAATTGTGATTAAAATTCTTAATAACACAAATATTGTACCCAAAAATGCCAAGTTAGGTAAAATGTTAATAATATTTGGTTCAAAAAAACTAACAAAAAACAAAAAATACAAAATACTTTCTGAAAATCTTTTAAGACTCATTATGACCACCATTATTATAGATTCTTGAAATTATTTCATATATTTTTTTACTCGCATTACCATCACCATATGGATTTGAAGAATTTGACATTTTATTATATACATCAGTTCTTTCCATCAATTCAATGAAATTATTATAAATATTTTCCTCTTCCGTCCCAACTAATTTCAATGTTCCCGCTACCACACCTTCAGGTCTCTCTGTCGTATCTCTCATTACCAATACTGGTACCCCCATTGAAGGCGCTTCTTCTTGAACACCACCAGAGTCTGTTAGAATTAAAAAACTTTTGTTCATGAAATTATGAAAATCAACAACTTCTAAAGGTTCAATTAACTTTACTCTTCCAAATTTACTTGAAAACACTTCATTTGCTATTTCTCTTACTTTAGGATTCTTATGAATTGGATATACAACTTTAATATTTGGATATTCTTGAAGTACACGCTTGATTGCATTAAACATATTTCTCATTGGTTGACCCAAATTTTCTCTTCGATGTGCTGTAATCAAGATCATTTTATCATCTCCTACCCATTCTAGGATTGGATGCGTATAATCGTCTTTTAATGTATACTTTAAAGCATCAATGACGGTATTTCCTGTAACGAAAATACTGTCTGGATTTTTTGCTTCATTTAGTAAATTTTGCTTAGTTAGTTCTGTTGGTGTAAAATTTAACTCAGAAACAACGCCAATTGCTTGTCTATTAAATTCTTCTGGGAAAGGACTACGTAAATTATATGTTCTAAGCCCTGCTTCCACATGACCAACTTTTATCCCTAAATAAAATGCCGCTAAAGCAATTGTAAAGGCACTTGTTGTATCTCCATGCACTAAAACTAAATCTGGTTCTTCCTTCATTAACACATCTTTTGCTTTTTCTAAAATAGAAGATGTTATGGAAAATAACGTTTGGTTTTTTGTCATAATTTCTAAATCATAATCCGGTGTAATGTTAAAAATGCTTAGAACTTGATCTAGCATCTCACGATGTTGTCCCGTAGAACAAATCACCACATCAACCTCTTTATGTTTTTTTAATTCTAGTATCAATGGAGCCATCTTAATAGCTTCCGGTCTTGTTCCAAACGCAACTATTACTTTCATTTTCTATCCTCCTATTTATTTACAGCTTTGTAATAAAATTCAAGTAAATTTTCTACTGTACTATCGATATCATAATTTTTATTTACTATTTCTTCAATATACTTCTTACTATCTTGACTATCTCTATAATCATAGTTTATTGATAAAATTTCATTTTTCCATACTTCTGGATTATCAATAGGTAAAAATCGTACTAAATCAGTTAACTTGCAATCAGTAGTTACTCTATCGGAAATTAAACTTTTGCAACCATTAATTTGCCACTCTACTGCAACTAAAGGCAATCCTTCATATAAACTTGGTAATATCATTAAATCACATGCTGAAATAATATCTTCTACATTTTTTACCAATCCAGTGTAAATTATTCTTGAATTTAAATTTTTACTATTTGCATATTCTTTAATAAATTCAAATTTCGCCCCATCTCCAACTAAAACTAAATAATAATTTGTGTCTTTTTTTAGTAAATCAAAAATATCAATAATAAACTTTTGGTTTTTTTGTTCGTTAAAAAGTCCAACATGTCCAATTAAAATATCCTGCTCTTTAAGATTGTTCTGTTCTCTAAATTTTTCTCTTTTTAATTTGTTAAACCTAAATTTTTCAACATCTCTTCCATTTGGAATTACAGTGAATTTTTCAGATCCAAAAAGCCACTTTCCTGCTTCTTTTCCACAACTTAATGCATGTGTATACAATTTACTAAACGGAAACTTTAAAAAATTATGTAAAGTTTGATATTGACTGGTAGTATTGTGACTATGAGCGATTCGCACTTTTACTCCAGCAAACCATGCAGGTAGCAATTCAAATAGTAAGGTTGAACTACTACCATTGGTATGTATAATATCAAACTTATCCTTTCTTAACAATGATAATAATTTAAACATGTATTTTAAAGGATTACTTTTTCTACACTCAATTCGATATACAGTAATCCCTAAGTTTTTAAATCTATCTAGTTCTTCTTCGGATATGGGTAAATTAGATAATACAGAAATTTCAATTTTACCTTTGGAATTTTTTACAAATTGATAAATAAAATCTGAAACCCCGTTTATATCTAGACCTACGCTACTTATTATTAATACTTTCAATTCCGTTCTCCTTTAATTTTTCTTTCAAAATAAGAAAAATAAATCGACTATTTCCAACGATATATCGTTTCATCAGTCTTCTTGGTTCCTTCATCATTCTATAAAACCATTCCATATTTATTTTTTGAATCCATTTTGGTGCTCTCGTAATATGCCCCGATAAAACATCAAAACTACCGCCTACTCCCATAAAAACTGAATTTACGCCGTTCTCTATCAAATATTTAATCAAAAATTCTTTTTTTGGAGAAGTAATGCCAACAAATACTATTTTCGGTTTTATTTTAAGTAGATTATCTAATATTTTTTCCCATTCATTATCACTAAAATAACCATTTTGACTACCAACGACATTTAATTTAGGATATACTGTTTCGAATTCCTTCAACATGTCGTCTAATACTTTTTGTTTAGCTCCTAAAAAATAAACACTATAATCTTTAGCTTCAGCTAGTTTTAATAAATCTTGCATTAAATCAACTCCAGTAACTCTTTCTGGAATTACCTTATTTAAAAATTTGCCTGCTAAAACAACAGAGGCTCCATCAGCATTAATAATCCCACATGAATTGACAATCTTCTTCATTTCATAACTGTCTCTACATTGTAGAATTTTATCCGCATTAACTCCCATTAAATGTAATGGTTTATTAAGTAAGAGAAAGTCTTGTTCAACTTTTTTTACAGTATCAGATGCAGTTAATAAATCTATATTTACATCAAGAATATTCACTCTATTATTTATCATTTAGCACCTCTCCCTAAAAACACAACTTTTAATGTTAACAATAAAATTTTAATATCTAACCAAATATTCCAGTTAGTTATATATTCAACGTCTAACTTTACAACTTCATCAAAATCTGTTATTTCACTTCTACCACTAACTTGCCATAAACCTGTAATTCCTGGTTTAAAGCTCAAACGTCTTTTGTGATGAGCACTGTACTTACGATATTCATCTTCGGTTGGAGGTCTCGTTCCAACTAAACTCATATCCCCTTTAAGAACATTATAAAACTGTGGTAATTCATCAATGCTTGTTTTACGAATGAACTTCCCTACTTTAGTAATTCTTGGATCATCGTCCATTTTGAACATTAAGCCATCCATCGTATTATTTTTTAATAGCTTTTCCTTCATTTTATCTGCATCTTTGTACATTGATCTGAACTTATAAAATTTGAATATTCTACCGTTTTTTCCTACCCTATTTTGTGAATAAATAGGATATCCAGGTGACTCTATTACAATTAACGGAATTAAAAAAATTGAAATAACAATTGTAATCAGTAGACCCACGATTCCCCCAATAATATCCATAATTCTTTTAAGTAGTACTTCCCCTTCATTATGGAAAACGTGAGAAAATGTTACAACTTGAAATCCAGCAAGTGATCTTACCTTTTTAATAGTATCTGAAGGTACATCAAAACTTCTAATATTCATACTAATATCAAATCCCATAACTTCAAATTTTTTTACTAAAGCTACAGCTAAATCATCTAAATCACGGGACAAATTTATAAAAACTTCATCAACAACATTTTGAATTGCATACTCTTCAATTATATCCCATCCCACAAGTGTTGCTTCTGGAAAGTAAGCTTTCATTAATTCTGCTTCTACATTAAAATTATCCGCGATTGCAACTGCAGTAATACTGCCTCCCCACGATTTAGCATTTTTCATTGTTTCAACAATAGCATCCAATCTATCCATAGTTGTAATCAAAAAAACTTTTTTACCATGAGATTGATGACTCTTTGCACCACTATACATTTTTACCAAAATATGTGAAATATAACATAAGACAAAATTTAATGGAATAAATAACATCATTCCTCTTCTAGATATAAAAATAACTTCTTTTGTTAAAAAAATAAATAAGCTTATACTAATAATCATATTAAATGAATAGTAAGAAAGTGCTCTGAATTCTTCAAAATAACCTCTTCTATAAAAATGCTTAAAACAATTAGACATATAGAAAGATGCAATATGAATAAAGACTAAAACAATTGGTGTTACCTTAGTAATACTAGAATTAGGATATAAACTAACTAAATATACACTAATTAAGATACTAATTATATCAATCATGCAAAGGCCAAATTCTAAAATATCTCTCTCTTTCGTTAACATTATTTCCCCCTATTATAAGTGCTTATCAAACATTGACCTTAATGTATTGATAGACGTATCATCCGGTATTTCATAATAAATCCCATCAATCATTTGAGAAATGCCAATTAATTGAAAATATTCAATTTCAAATGAACTGAAGTTTTTTTGTTCCATAATATTTAATAATGATAAAAAGTCAATGTCAGTTTTTACATTATTACTAAATAATAAATATAGATTTTTATAGTTACTAATTTTTTTATTTTTGACAAGCTTATTAATTAACGCGGAAACCACTTGTCTTTGACGTTCCTGTCTAGCATAGTCTCCACCAGATGTGTATCTTTCCCTAACATATGAAAGTGTCTCTTCACCATCTATTAAGATTTCTTCTCCTTCATAAAAATAGTTGCCATCTATTTCAAAAGATGTTGGAGGTACAACTTTTATTCCCCCTAAACTATCGATAATCTCACATAGACCGGCCATATTTACTACAATATAATTATCTATTTGTATTTCAAATAAATGTTCAACTGTATCACGCGCCATTTCAACTCCACCAAAGGCATAGGCATGATTGATTTTATCCATCACACCTTGACCCACTATTTCAACATAGGTATCGCGTGGGATGCTCGTTAAGGTTATATGATTAGTTTTAGGGTTTATTGTCATCACCATTATCACATCACTGCGTCCTACCTCAACTCGGCCTAAAGAGCCGGTGTCGATGCCTAATAATAGCACGGACATCGGCTCTAGTGTTGCTTTTGTTTCAGTGGCAAATATAGTCTGAGTATTAACAACCATAATACTGATTAATATAATAAGTAAATTAATTAATCGTTTATTCATCTACTTCACTTCATTTCTGATCTATTAAAATAAGCCAAATCGTTTTTTCTTTTTCGGTCGCATCTTTACAATATCATCACCATTAAACACCGCTTCAGCATTCATTTTAAAATATTCAGCTAATCGTGCATCATAATCCAGTTCGACTTGTTCATAAGCATTCTGCATATTGAATGGGCGATATTCTAAATGATGGGCATCTGAAGAGATAATATGAATTAAATTATGTTCTATCATCTCTTGACTAATTTTGCGTAACTTTTCTCCATAAAAGCCAATATACGAATGACTGGTTACTTGCGATAAGCATCCTGCTTCAATAAACTGATACAATAAGCGAATATCTTTAGCAAAAGCATGATTACGTTCTGGATGCGCAATAACGGGCACCATACCTTGTTGGGTCATCTCTTTAAGTAAGTCTAAGGCATAATCTGGAACGCTCTTAGTAGGCATTTCAATTAAGTAATATTTGCCACGCGCATCCAATGATAAATAATCATCCTTATATAAGATATTATCTAATAAATCATGATGAATACGAATTTCTTGGGAAGGATAGACCTTAAGATTGATGCCCGCACGATCATAGATTTTTTGTAACTCTTCGGTCGCTTTTATGACATCATATTTATGATTAACATATTGGTTATTATAATGATGAGGTGTCAAGATTAAATGCTCGACACCTTCACTCACCGCAACTTGTGCTAATTCAATTGAATTTTCAATATCTTTGGCGCCATCATCTACCCCGGGGAGGAGATGACTATGAATATCTACTAACATCTTTAAGCCTCTTCTGAGTAACCATAATAAGCATAGTAACCCGCAGAATCCGATAATTCTCTGCCATTTAAGACATAACCAAAGATACGGGCATTGACATTATCTAAAGCGACTTTTGAATTACGTAATTCGTCTTTTGTAACATAACCTTCACGCACCACTAAGACCACCCCATCTACTTTAGTGGCCATAATTTGTGCATCGGTTACAGCACTGATTGGAGGTGTGTCATAAATAATTAAATCAAAATAGCCTTTTAATTCTTCCATAATACTGTTCATCCGTGCTGAAGTTAATAATTCAGCTGGGTTCGGTGGAATCGGACCGGCTGGCATTAAGTAAAGATTTAAATCAGGACTGTATTGCACTACTTCATTAAACTTAATATCTGGTTGTGAAATTAGCGTTGATAAACCTTTTTCATTGTTTAAAGCAAAGGTACGATGAACGGTTGGTTTACGCATATCAGCATCAACGATTAATACTTTTTTCTCGGTTGCACCCATCACATAAGCTAAGTTAGATGAAATGGTCGACTTACCTTCTGCTGGTATACTTGACGTTACGATCATCGACTGCACTGGCTTATCAATATTAACAAATTCAATATTAGTACGAATGGTTCTAAATTGTTCCGCATGGATTGATTTTGGATTATTATAAGCGATTAAAGGGGCACCGAATGATTGTTCTTTTTGTAAGTTCTTTTCTTTTTTTCTACGTTTATTTCCAAACATTATTCAATTACTCCTTTACTCTTCTCGTTCCACGTTGACTTAAACGGGCATTTTTAGCATCACGGTCTGAGATAATATTAATCTCACCTAAGTTAGTTAAACCTAATTGTTGTAAGAACTCCACATCTTTAACCGTGTTATCAGTCATTTCCGCAATTAATATATAAAGAACACTTAAAGCTAAACCTATTAAAGTTCCAATCGCCAAATAAAGAATTGCGCTTGGTGACACAGGTTTAGCATTAAATGAAGCTGGCTGTAAGACATAAATATTGGATATATCGGCTTCATAAATTGATCTTAAGGTTTGGTCAAATAAAGTCGTAATATTGGCTAATACATTTTGTGCAGCACTTGGGTCGTCTAAGACTACTTTAACGGTAAACATTTGTGAATTGGTTTGTTGATTAACTGATACCGCATCAGATAACTCACCAGTTGTATAGGCTCCCCCAATATTTTCACTAACTTGTGTTAATAATTGTTGACTACGAATGACATCACGATAAGTATTAATTAACTGAATATTTGATTGAATCTCATTATAGTTAATTGTTTGTTGTTCAGTACTTTTTTGATTAACCAATAGTTGTGCTTCTGATTCATACTTTGGTTCCACAAAAAAGTTCATAAATACTAAGGACAAAATTGCCCCAATTAATGTTAAAGCTAAGATTGTAAACACATGTTTTTTCACAATCTTAAACAAATCTTTTAGACTAATTTCTTCTTCCATAATGGCCTCCCAAAATCTCTTACTTGAGATAGTTTTATCCATTCTATTTTATCGTGTTTAACATGGTTATGCAATAGGATCTAGCCTTTTCTTTTAGTTAAAGCGTTTTTTATTGCCTTTGG
>NZ_BCQX01000045.1 GCF_001552295.1 Globicatella sanguinis NBRC 15551
TTTTTGCCCACTCCCTACTTTTTTATCTAAAAAATAAAAAAACACCTGTTAAGTTGTAATAAACCTAACAGGTGTTTATATTAAGTACGTCACTGGCAGGATTCGAACCTGCGACCGTTCGCTTAGAAGGCGAATGCTCTATCCAGCTGAGCTACAATGACATAATTAATCAACTACTATAGTATACGTCATTTCTCTATTAGGGTCAACCCCTTATTTTAAATTGGTAAACAACTAAAATGACAAAGGGGCATTCGAAATGACTAAAAACTAAAATATGAACTCATTCTCATAAACAATCAAAAAGCAATTAAATCATGATTGAAAAGCTAGTCGAAATCCTTTTGCAGAATTTTTATCATTACGATACCCATATAACTTACATTTTATTTCCATGAAAATAAAATCAATCGATACTGTACACATATCTAAACACACGGTATAATAGCATTTGAATGAAAATAAATAATGGCTCATTTTATTTTAATTATTAATATTATATAAAGAGGGATGCTATGCTTAGACGATTAAGGCGATTATTATTTTGCTGGATGTTTTCCTTAACATTTTCAGCAGGATTTTTGAATGCCAGTAGTTTTCTCCAATATTCCTATGTGGTAACGCATCATACAGGGACGGTTACACAGATGGGATTAGTTGTGGCTGAAAATAATTGGCCTTTGATAAAATTATATTTCGGGTTAATTATGGCTTATATTTTTGGTGGAGTGATTGCGGGAATGCTTTTTCCAAAAGAAATCTTCATACCTCAAAAACGCTATGGTGGGATTTTAATTATATTAAATGGTGTGTTATTGATATTATTACAAATTTTAGCCCTCCATTCGATATTATTGTATTATTTGAGTTTTATGATCGCATTACAAAATGGGATGTTTTTATCTTATCGGGGCATGATTGTTCGTACTTCCCATGTTTCTGGAACTTTAACGGACATCGGTCTAACCTTTGGACGCTGGGTACGTAGCCAAAACCATCATTATAAGATGAAATTTATCTTTTTAACGGTAAACTTTCTAGCTTTCTTGAGTGGAAGTTTATTAGCTGGCATTTTGAGTACTCTGATTGCATTCAATTTGCTATATGTAAATGTTATGATAAATATTATTTTAGGTATTATATCGTATATTCTATATTATCAATTTAAAGCACTAGATGTAGAACATTTAGGATAGTTAATTCATTAAAAAACCATTAATTATTCGTAGAATTTATGTGAATATAATGAGAGTTGTGCTATACTAGGACTATTCAAAAAAAGGGGGAAATGACAATGACTCAATCTTATATAACAAAAGTATATGAAAATCTTACGGCAAAATATCCACATGAAAAAGAATATTTACAAGCAGTAAAAGAATTTTTTCATGCAATTGCACCGGTAGTTGAGGCTCATCCAGAATATGAACAATTAGCAATTTTAGAACGGATCGTAGAACCGGAGCGGATTATTAGTTTTAGAGTCCCATGGGTAGATGACCAAGGTCAAGTACAAGTCAACCGTGGATATCGTGTGCAATTTAGTTCATTAAATGGCCCTTATAAAGGGGGACTTCGTTTCCATCCGACCGTTAATCAAAGTATTTTGAAGTTTTTAGGTTTTGAACAAGTTTTCAAAAATATGTTAACCGGTCTACCAATTGGTGGAGGTAAAGGTGGCGCTGACTTTGATCCTAAAGGTAAATCAGATGTAGAAGTGATGCGTTTTTGTCAATCATTTATGACAGAATTAAGTAAACATGTCGGACCAGATGTTGACGTTCCTGCTGGAGATATCGGTGTGGGTGGTCGTGAGATTGGTTATTTATTAGGCCAATACAAACGACTACAAGGACCAATGGCGGGCGTATTAACTGGAAAACCCGTTGCTGCTAACGGTTCTAAGGGTCGTACTGAAGCAACAGGCTATGGTTTGGTTTATTTCTTAAATGAGATGTTAAAAGAAGCCGGACAAACGATGACGGGTAAAAAAGTAATGATTTCTGGTTCAGGGAATGTAGCCTTTTTTGCAGCGAAAAAAGTAACTGAATTAGGTGGCATTGTAGTTACGATGAGTGACTCAAACCATGCCATTGTCAATCCTAATGGTATTAATTTAGACGCCGTTGAAGAATTAAAAGTAAAGGGGCGTGAACGTATTAGTCGTTACCAAGAATTTGATGCTGAAGCTGAAATAGTAGAAGGATCTGTTTGGGATTTAGACATCAAAGCGGATATTGCTTTACCTTGTGCAACGCAAAACGAAATCAATCAAGCTCAGGCCGAACGCTTAGTTAAAAATGCGATAAAAATGGTGGCTGAAGGCGCCAATATGCCAAGTGACTCTGATGCGATTGAAGTCTATCGTGAAAACCAAATTCATTATGGACCGGGTAAAGCGGCTAATGCTGGAGGAGTGGCAGTTTCTGCTTTAGAAATGAGTCAAAATTCAATGCGATTAAAATGGACGAGTGAACGAGTCGATCAAGAGTTACAACAAATTATGAAAAATATTTTCGCACAATGTGTTAAAGCACGTGACACATATGATTTAGGTGTTGATTATGGTGCAGCAGCTGACATTGCATCATTTGAACAAGTAGCTGAATTGATGATGATTCATGGCGTTATTTAAGACTTCTCATTATTTTCTTATAAATAGTTAAGCTGATTGAAGCTAACAGTCTCAGTGGGAGTAAGTATTAGAATTGGAAATGAAAGAATTTTCAATTAATGACTACTCTCACTGCTTTTTTTAACTTCGATAAAATGGTATAATGACTTTGATTGAAGAGGAGGAGAAGTTATGAATGCCTATTGGCTTAATTTACCAGTTGAAAGTATTCGTAATACTGGCACCTTTTTTGAAGGTTTAGATATGAGAGTTGATTATTCAACAGAGCAACAGACTTGTACAGTCACCTTCCATGATGGTATGAAAATAGTGTTTACCCAAAGAAATAGATTTACAGAAAATACAGGTATCGCATGGAAAGAACCGAGTGAATATGCAGCGGTAATTCATATTATGATGCAAGACGCGACTTCATTACGCAACTTACTTCATATTGCAATGTTAAGTGGAGGAGAAATTTTAAAAGAGCCATTCGAATACGAAGGTCGATTAATGGCTTATTTTGAAGACTATAATGGCTATCATTACGCTATGATTAGTGAGCTTTAATACTTAATCGTTTTTGAAGAGCATTTAAAAATGGATGGTGGGACTTATTCAATGGTTAATTGAGGTTAATTGAGGTCTATTGAGGTCTATTGAGGTTCATTGAGAAGGAAGATATTATGCATCATTCCGACTAAAATTACCATGTTAGTCTGCTTTTGACTTTCTACGACGTGTAGCGGTTTAAGTTATTATCAGAGCCAATCAATCAACAGGTTAGCTTTTAATGAAAGTATTTAGCTAAGTGTAATTTATTGAGGCTTTAAGTATTTAGCTCAGTAAAATTTATTGATGATTCAAGTTTCTAGGAAATTTGAAACTCGCTATCATTGAAAAGAATGTGGTAAACCATAAAGATTGTTCTAAGACAGGGAGAATTCTGTTAATAACGGGTCATCCAATCATTAGAACAATCTTTATATATTTGCATAAGATGTAAGGTGTAAGCAAATTTGTTGGATAGTCTTGAAACAGAGCATTCGATTACCTAATTGTTTCATTGATGAAAGACATTTAAACAATTGCACTTTGCTATTTTTTGTATGATACTAAATGGAATAAGATGGAGGGATTTAAAATGAAAATAGGTTTTATTGGGATTGGAAATATGGGGAGTGCCGTCGCTTTAGGTGTTAGTAAAGCGGTAGATCAACATACCCCATTTTTATTAAGTAATCACAATTACGAAAAAGCAAATTCCTTAAGTCAGCAAATATCGCAAACAGTGGAAATTCTCGATAATGAAACCATTGTTTTATCTGCGACTATCATTTTTTTAGGATTAAAACCATCGATGATACTGAGTGAGCTTCATCAACTTACTAAATTAGCAAAACCAGGGACTATCTGGATATCAATGGCGACCGGTGTGAGTATCGCTCAAATGGAGAGTGCCATTTCTGATGAGCAAAAAGTAATTCGCATTATGCCTAATACACCAGTTGCGATTGGTCAAGGAATGACCACCTATATTTTATCGGACTTTATTACTGATGATGAGCATCAACTATTTAAACAGTTAATGAGTCAAACAGGGCAGTTAATGAAGATAGCAGAATCACAAATGAATGCCGCAAGTGCTGTCGCTGGTTGTGGTCCGGCATTTATTTATCAATTGATTGAAGCCTTAGCTGATGGTGGCGTTAGAGCCGGTTTGCCACGAGAGATGGCTCAACGTTTAGCCGCTCAAATGGTACAGGGTTCTGCACAAATGGTTATTGAAACCGGCCAACATCCTGGTGCTTTAAAAGATGCAGTGACTTCACCAGGAGGAAGTACGATTGCAGGGGTTGCTTCGCTAGAGCAAAATGGCTTTCGTCATGCCGCGATGGAGGCAGTGTATCAATCGTTTTTAAAAACAAAAAGCATGTCCCAATCAAAGTAAAGTTGATTAAGAGTGATTTTATAAAGTGAATCATTCCAACAGATTTTCAGCATTCTTTAATAGATTTAAATATTTGGACAGAATGGTTTGCATTCATGATTTATTTTCGCTATATTAACATTAATATAGAAAATTTTACATTTTAATGAAAAGTTAGAATATACCTTTCATGAAAATATGTAGTGTGATACAATTACAGTTATAAATTATTGACAGAATAGATAGGCGGAGGTATTGAATGGCACAACAAAGAGGACTACTCATAATTTTATCAGGACCATCAGGGGTAGGGAAAGGAACAGTTCGAGCAGCAATTTTTAAAGACAATAAATTTAATTATGTTTATTCAGTCTCGGCAACCACCCGTCCAAGTAGACCTGGTGAAGTAGATGGTGTCGATTATTATTTTGTTTCAAAAGAGCAGTTTAAACAATATATTGAAGAAGATGCATTATTAGAGTATGCTGAATATGTAGGCAATTATTATGGGACACCAATCCAAAAAATTGAAGAAAACTTAGCAGCTGGTAATGATGTGTTTTTAGAAATTGAAGTTCAAGGTGCGCTAAAAGTACGTGAGCGCATGCCCGAGGGGATTTTTATTTTTCTTGCTCCGCCAAGTTTAGATGAATTAAAATCACGGATTACTGGACGTGGCACTGACCGTGAAGATGTCATTTTAGAAAGAATGCAAATGGCTAAAGAAGAAATTGATATGATGCAACATTATGATTATGTTGTCGTCAATGATACGGTAGAACATGCCGTTGATAAAGTGAATGCGATTATTCAAAGTGAACATTTAAAAGTAGAGCGCATCGTGGATCGTATTCGTGCAGATATTAAAAATTATTTTCAACAAGAAGGAGAACGATAATTATGATGTTATACCCATCCATTGATAAATTGATTAAAAAAGTGCCGTCTAAATATGGTTTAATTATTTTAGCGAGCAAGCGCGCACATGATATGCGTAATAACAATGATTATATTTTAGAAGAATATCAATCAGAAAAACCTGTTGGTAAAGCTTTAGAAGAAGTCATCGAAGGTGTATTAAAACCTGAGGAGTAATGCAATACTTTAGATTATAAAACCCGTTAACCTATTGAAAAGGTTGGCGGGCTTTTGTATTGTAAAAGCGAAAATGTTGATATGTATAGTATGATGATCCGCTATTTAAGAAAGGTGTCAAAATGACGACCGTGAAGCGACGCTGAATAGGAGGGACGTTGAAAAATAGAGTGAAAAATCTATCAATATTATAGTTGTTATTCTAAATGCGAGTGAAAGAGATACCAACACCTACTTTTCATCTAAAATATACCTATCATGATCTAACCAGTTTTGCGCATTTAAAAATTGAGTAAATGGAGTATTAAAATATCTTATCAAATCTAACATGATCGGCGACAAGTCATGGGGAATAATAAAAAAACTCTTGAGTGAGATACTCAAGAGTCATAAGCATTTATAATTATTATTCAGGAATGATGTTAACTGGTAAGTCGTCAGGGAATCCATAATACCATTCAACGGTGTCGCCTTCAGAAAGTGTTTGTGAGACAACACCAAATTCTGCGTACTCACCATTTAATAAGTAAACCCAAGTTTTACCTGTTTCATAGTCATTTTCAATACCATCGATAACATCAATGATTCCTTCATCTTCATTGAAGTTGAATTCTAACTCTTCAATGGAACTCATGGCATCGATAACAGAACCTTCTACAGCATCTTTAGCTACGAATTTAGCTGTTTCTTCACCATCTACATATAATGTGAATTTAACGTCAGTTGCAGCGACATCAGCATCTTCTGTTTCGTCGCCTTCTTGAGTTTCTTCACCTTCAACGGTTGTTTCGCCTTCTTGAGTTTCTTCACCTTCAGCTGTTGTTTCACCTTCTTCAGTTGATTCATCAGCAACGGTTGTAGTATCATTTGGTGTGCTTACTTGTGAACCAGTCGTTTCAGCAACGGTTGTTGCTTCTGGTGCAGCTGTTGTTGTTTGTTCAGCTGGTTTGTTTTGGTTACCACATGCCACAAGCATTAATGTTAAAATCGGTAGAGATAATAATTTTACATATTTCTTCATGGTCAACGACCTCCTATAGTTTGTCTTTGTTATTATTAAATTTATCAAGAAATGCTAGTAAAGTCAAATTATTCGCAATATTATCATAGTTTAAATATAATAAAATTAATTAAGTTTGAGAGGTAGAAGCATGCATTTTTATATTGATTCAATTGAAGAGACACAAGCGTTAGCGTCTAAGATGGCTCAATGGTTAAAGCCAGGAATGGTTATTTTATTAGATGGACCACTCGGTAGTGGCAAAACCACTTTTACCCAAAAGGTTGGTAAGGAGCTAGGCGTGAAAAGAGCCATTAAAAGTCCAACTTACACGATTGTCAAAGAATATCCCTTACCTGAATTTAAATTGATTCATATTGATGCCTATCGTTTAGAAGAAGGGGGCGCGGATACGATTGATTTTGATAGTTATCTGAATGAACCGTCCATCATTTTTATTGAATGGTCAGAATATTTAGACGACTATTTACCATTAAATCGTCTTCGTATTAAATTTGTTCCCCAAACAGATCCTAATCAAAGAGAAATAATTTTAACAGTTGAAGGAGAGTCAACCGTGCAATATCAAGAGCTGTTAGAAAAAATGGAGGAGATTTAATTGACAGAGGAGTTAGAAATCGATGTTAGGGTGGCGAAACCACAAGATGCCCGGGCAATTTTAGGTTTATGTGAACAAGTCGGTAGTGAAACTCCCTATTTAACTTTCGGTGAAGAAGGTTTGAACCTGACGGTTCAAGAAGAAGTGGCCATCATCAATAAATATAACAAGGCACAAAACAGTATTTTATTAGTGAGTGAGGTCGATGATCAAATTATTGGGATGTCGAATATTACGCAATTTAATGCCGCTAAGCAACGTCATATTGCTGAGATTGGCATTTGTTTAGTGGAAGAATATTGGGGTTACGGTATTGCTTCGATGATGATGGAAATGATGATTGAATTTGCAGAAAATTCAGATTTGAAAGTCATTACTCTCGAAGTGGCCCAAAGAAATGAAGCCGCAATTAAGTTATACGAAAAATTCGGTTTCGAGATAGTGGGAAATTTGCGTAAACGATTAAAAGTAGAGGGTTGTTATTTAGATTCTTTTGTAATGGAAAAAGTACTCGATTAAGTAAAAAGATTATGTTAAAATAAGACGTATTGAAAAGCGAAGGAATGAAATGAATGACATTATCAAACTTAATGGATTTAAATTTATCTATGAAAATAGAATTTGATGAGCCATTATCTAAATATACATATACTAAAACAGGTGGTCCTGCTGATGCAGTTGCTTTTCCTGAAACGAAAGAAGATTTAAAAACTTTAATCAATTGGGTAAAGGACAACCAAATTCCCTTAACCATCTTAGGAAATGCTAGTAATTTAATTGTTCGTGACGGTGGAATTCGTGGACTCGTTATTATTTTGACGGCGATGAAAGAAATGTCGATTAATGGCAATGAAGTTTATGCGCAAAGCGGCGTACCACTCATTGAGGTCAGTCGCAAAGCAGGCGCTAGTAATTTAACAGGTCTAGAATTTGCTTGTGGTATCCCTGGAAGCATCGGCGGTGCTGTTTATATGAATGCAGGGGCTTATGGTGGTGAAGTGGTCGATGTCATTGAGTCTGTTGATATTTTAACGCGTGAGGGTGAATTTAAAACCATTCAATGTAAAGAGTGTGAATTCAGTTACCGACACAGTGTTTTCCAAACAAATGAGGATATTGTAATCGGGGTTAAATTTGTACTAGCTCAAGGTGATAGAGAGGCGATTCATGCTAAAATGGCTGAATTAACCCACTTACGAGAAAGTAAGCAACCGTTGGAATATCCATCTTGCGGCAGTGTTTTTAAACGTCCAACTGGTTATTTTACTGGTAAATTAATTCAAGAAGCAGGGCTACAAGGCTACCGTATTGGTGGTGCTGAAGTCTCTAAAAAACATGCAGGTTTCATTGTTAATATTGACAATGCCACCGCAACAGATTATGTGCGCTTAATTGAATATATTCAAGAAGTCATTTGGCGTAACAATCAAGTGCGTCTTGAACCAGAAGTGCGTATCATAGGAGAAGCGGTTGAAAAAATAGTTCAATAATCGTTTGAGACGATAAGTAGGTGTAGTTCATTAGTAACTTTGACTTGCTTATCGTTTTTTTAGTTTCGGCAGGTTAAGTTAGTTTGATAACGTGTGAGAATTGCTTTTAACGAATCAGCTAGTAATTTTTACAACACTTAACCTAGGAGTATTGCTTTCAATTAATCCTTTATGATGTTTGGTTGCAATTGATAACGAGTAAGTATTTCTTCAAGTCAAAACCCATCAAAAAACTTTCAAAATATCGAGCACACTGGCTGCATTTATTGATAGACGTATTTTATGACTGTTTTCCTTTTTTAGTCAAATAGAGAGAAAATCATCATAACTTAATTATTAAATTTTTCTTAAGAAACAATAGTCCCATTATATTATATAAATATGAAGGAAACTTTCATATATCAAAAAAATGGAAACGCTTTTTATTATTTAGATGAGAATGAAGCAAGTTCTTTACTTAAATTTTTGGTAAAAATTTGCTATAATATTAAATGTTAGTGTTAAGAGGAGGTGTGAAAGGATGCCACATTCAACATTGGAAGAAATGAACGCCATTGAAATGGAAGCTCAAGCAGTCCAAACAAAGTATCAGGAAAAGATTGAAGACGCTCGTGTAAAAATGGAACAAAAATTAAAAGAAGCAAATGAAGCGTTTGACGTCGAAACAAAGCAAATGATAGCCGAAGCGCGCCAACACTTCGATGATCAAGAACAACAAGCAAAGGAAAAATTAGCTCAGCGTGTTCAAGAAAATGAAGCACAACTTCAAGAAGCTCTTGGTGATAAAAGGGAGTATTTAATTAATCAAATAGTAGAAAGGGTGGTGAAAGAATATGGCAATTAGCCCAATGCAAAAGGTGACGCTCATTTCGTCACGCGAACATTTAGAAGCGATTCTTTCATCGGTCCAACGATTACGACGAATTCAAGTGGTGGATTTACGACAAGACAATCAGAATAGTTCAGAGTTAGTACCATTAATTGAAGAATATGATGAGGAACAGCAACAAATCGTCTATGATGATGAAGCCTTACATGCGATTACTAATCGACTTAAACGAATAAATCATGCGATTGAACAATTGGAAGACTATGAAGTAAAAGACAATTGGTTCAAGCAATTGCAGACTGAAAAACCACGTTTATCATTCGCAGAATTTCAACAACATAATCAACAATTTGCTGAGCAACAAGTCATTACTGAAACGAATGAATTAACAGCTCGTATTAAGGAAATTGATGAGTTGTTGGAAAAACGCAATGATCAAATTGATAAATATCGTAAATGGCGAGAGCTAGATATTACACCAACTGCTATAGAGCAGTTCCAGTATATTAAAGCAGTTATCGGAACGGTACCGAATGTTGAAAATAATCAATATATTCAAAAAATAAAACAACATCCAACTATCGTTCATAAAGTTATTTTCTTAAATGATTATGAATATGGTTTAGTCATTTTCTATCAAGAAGATGAAACGAATGCGTTAGAAACTTTATTAGCGGAAGCCAATTTCAATCCGATTGAATATCCTTATCGTACTTTACCAGGTAAGAAGATTGAAGGTTGGGATGCGGAAATTCAACAGTTGAAAGAGGAACGTCGTTCCATTATTCAAAAAATGAAATCAACGAAACGTGAATTAGCGGGCTTAAAGGTTCAAGCAGATTTTGTAAAAACGGCTTATGAACGTGAATTAACTAAGAAAAAAGTTGGTATTACACAACATTTAATGGCGATTGAAGGTTGGATTGAACAAAGTGAATTTGCTGTCTTCAAACAAGCGATACTAGAAGAGTTCGGTAACAAAGTAGTTATTAGAACAGCGGATGTTCAAGCTGACGAAGTGGACGAAGTCCCAATTAAATTAAAAAACAATTTCTTAGTTAAACCATTTGAATTAATTACACGCATGTACGCTTTACCAAAATATGATGAATTGGACCCAACGCCATTTTTAATGCCATTTTATTTTGTCTTCTTTGGCATGATGGTGGCCGATGCGGGTTATGGCTTATTAATTTTTATTTTAAGTCTGTTGGCACTTAAAGTATTCAATTTATCAGAAGGAATGCAAAATGCCTTAAGATTTGGCGCTATTTTAAGTGTTTCAATTATGATTTGGGGTAGTCTTTACGGTTCCTTCTTTGGTTTTAGTTTACCATTTCAATTAATTAACCCGAATGAGGATGTCATGCTGATTCTAGGTATTTCTGTCGCTTTAGGTTTAATTCATATTTTTGCAGCATTAGCAATTAATACTTATTTAAAACTAAAAGAAAGAAATATAGTTGAAGCTTATTCAACAGGAGTGGCATGGGTTTTACTGTTAACAGGTTTTATTTTAATTGGAGTAGGCATGTTAGGTGAAAGCTATGCGGTCTTAGCTCTAATTGGTAAATGGTTAGCGATATTGAATGCTATTGGCATCGTCGTCGCATCTTGTATTAAAGCAGGCGGTATTGGTGGTTTAGGTTGGGGACTTTATGATTTATATGGCACGACGAGTTATATTGGGGATTTAGTCTCTTATACACGTTTGATGGCTTTAGGGTTATCAGGTGGTAGTATTGCTTTAGCATTCAATATGATTATTGACTTTATGCCTGGTGCAATGAAGTTTACCGTCGGCATATTATTATTTGTTGCCTTACATGCCTTAAGTTTATTCTTATCACTTTTAAGTGCTTATGTGCATGGTGCTCGTTTAATATTCGTTGAGTTTTTCGCTAAGTTTTACAATGGTGGCGGTCAAGAATTTAATCCGTTAACCATTTCGGAAGATTATGTCTCAATCAATGATGAAAAGAATCAATAAAATTGGAGGAATTTTTAATATGGAACAATTTGTAGGATATTTTACACAAAATGGTGGCGCATTTTTTGCTAGTTTAGGAATTGTAGTTGCGGTTGTTTTTTCTGGTATGGGTTCTGCTCGTGCAGTTGGTTCGGCTGGTTCTGCAGCAGCGGCTTTATTAAAAGAAGAGCCTGAAAAATTCGCACAAGCATTAATTTTACAATTATTACCAGGTACTCAAGGTTTATATGGATTCGTTATTGGATTCTTAACTGCTTTACAAATCGGTAATGGTTTAACTGTTCAACAAGGTTTAGGTTATTTATTTGCTGCTTTACCAATTGGGATTGTAGGATACTTCTCAGCATTACACCAAGGAAATGTGGTTGTTTCAGCAATGCAAATATTAGCAAAACGTCCTGAAGAAAATACAAAAGGTATCATCTTATCAGCGATGGTTGAAACGTACGCCATCTTAGCCTTCGTAGTATCATTTATCTTATTCTTAAATGTCTAGTGAGGTCGATAATATGAGCGACTTACAAAATTTACGTGAGTCCATCTTGCAAAAGGCGCACCAAGAAGGACAAGCGCAATTCGATAAAGCAAAGGAAGAACTTGAACATGAGTTTCAAACAAAATTAAAAGCACAGTTACATGAAAAAGAAAGTATGCGTAATGTGCAATTGAATCGAGAACAACAACGTTTATCTCGTTTGGAGCATCAAGTGTTAAATCAAGAAAGACAAGGCAGTTTAAATAGTCGCCAAGCATTAATGGACCAATTATTTGCCGGCGCCGTGCAAAAAATGGAAGCTTGGGATAATCAAACTTTCTTAGAATTTACCAGAACAATTTTAACTCAATTTAAAGACAAAGAATTACAAGTAGTTTTTGGTGAAAAGACACGTAATCGATTATCTTCATCAGAGTTACAATCATTATTGGAACAATTTCCAAAATTAACCATTGCTCAAGAGTCTGTTTCAGATCAAAGTGGTTTTGTGGTAAAAGATCAACGTGTGGATTATAATTTCATGTTTGATCAATTAGTAAATTCTGTTCGCAATGATTTAAGTGCAGATTTAGCGCAACAAGTTTTTAATACCAAATAAGGGGGGATTTTATGACGACCCACGATTTTTCAGGTGTTAATACGACTATTAGTGTAAAGGAACAATATTTCCTAAGCCGAGAAGAATGGCAACAGTTACTTAATGCCAAAGATGCCGAGACATTATCCATCATTTTACAAAATTCACCTTATGAGATGTCAGTTGAACAGTTGTCTGACCCAGATAAGATTGAAGACGTATTAATGAGAGAATTGCGTAATGCTTATCGGTTTGTGTTTGAGGAGTCACCTCAGTCTGAAATAGTCGAAATTTTTTCAGCACAATACTTGTATCATAATTTAAAAGTATTAATGAAAATGAAGGTAACCGGTCACGATTTCGAGAATCTATTGATTGATATTGGCAAATTCCCATTGGATGCTTTAAGACATGTGACTCAAACATTTGAATCGAGTGTTTTATATCCCAATGTGGTGGAAGAAGTGAATCGTACTTGGCAAGATTATCAAGCTTACCAAGCACCAGAAGCTTTTGACGTCGGGTTTGATGGTGCCTATTTTGCTCATTTAAGACATCTCGATGAGAAAATCAATGATCCTAAAGTTACACCGATTATTAATGCATTAATTGATTTTTATAATGTCATTGCGATTAAACGCGCAATTGAATTAGATAGAGGTCATGGTTTCATGTATACCATGATGACCAGTAAGGGATCTATTGAGAAGAAAGAGTTAATTGAACGGGTTGAACAACGTCAATTAGCTCAATGGTTTGAAGAACAAACGCATATTTATTTTGGTGGGGTCTTTGAACCTTATATTGAAGATATGAATAACGGGACGATTACCGCCAATCAATTAGAGCATTTACGGGATGCCTATATTCATCAATATTTCTTCGAAAATCGTTTAGATGCTCAAGGACCTTTATTAGTATTGAAATATATTTTCGGTAAAGAGAATGAAATTAATAATTTAAGACTCGTATTAACTGGTCATGCCAATGGCATAGCCAAAGAAAGGATTCAAGAAAGGATGGGTGCGATTTATGGCGAAACAATATAAAGTAGCGGTCGTTGGAAATCGTGATGCCATTCTACCATTTAAAATGATTGGATTTGAAACTTTTCCAGTCAATACTGCTGATGAAACTAAAAAGACTTTGCGCCAATTAGAAAATGACCAATATGGAATTGTCTATTTAACGGAAGATTTCGCTCAAGAAATTCCGGATATAATTCAATATTATGATACAGTCGTGACACCCGCTGTCATTTTAATTCCAACCCATCGTGGTAACTTTGGCATTGGTGCACAAAAAATTCAAGATAATGTCGAAAAAGCAGTCGGAATGAATATTCTATAAGCGGCTACTTAACAATTTAAAATTTATAAAGGAGGAAATAGATTGAGTCAAGGTAAAATTATTAAAGTATCTGGACCATTAGTTGTCGCTTCTGGAATGTCTGAAGCCAATATCCAAGATATTTGTCATGTAGGACATCTTGGATTAATTGGTGAAATCATTGAAATGCGACAAGATAAAGCCTCTATTCAAGTATATGAAGAAACAAGTGGACTTGCACCAGGTGAACCTGTAGTGACAACCGGGGAAGCTTTATCCGTCGAATTAGGCCCTGGTATTATGTCACAAATGTTTGATGGCATTCAACGTCCATTGGATACTTTTATGGAAGAGACTAACAGTGATTATTTAATTCGTGGGGTTCAAGTACCCATCTTAGATCGTAATAAAAAATGGGCTTTTGAACCTAAAAAATCCGTAGGCGATTTTGTTTCGGCTGGTGATGTGATTGGCGTTGTCCAAGAAACCAAGGCAGTAGAACATCGTATTATGGTACCAGTCGGTGTAGAAGGAACATTAACGACAGTAGAATCAGGCGAGTTTACGATAGAAGAGGTTATTTATAAAGTTGACAAAGCAAATGGTGGCGAGTTTGAAGGCACGATGATTCAACGCTGGCCAGTGCGTAAAGGACGTCCATTTGCCCAAAAATTAATTCCAGAAGAACCCATGATTACAGGACAACGTGTGGTCGATACATTCTTCCCGGTAACGAAAGGGGGAGCCGCAGCGGTTCCAGGACCTTTCGGAGCAGGTAAGACAGTTGTACAACACCAAATCGCAAAATATGCGAACGTAGATATTGTTGTTTACGTTGGATGTGGTGAACGTGGTAACGAAATGACGGACGTATTAAACGAATTCCCAGAATTGATTGACCCTAATACAGGCGAATCGATTATGGAAAGAACCATCCTAATTGCAAATACTTCTAATATGCCGGTAGCAGCGCGTGAAGCATCAATTTATACTGGGATTACGATTGCGGAATATTTCCGTGATATGGGTTACTCAGTGGCAATCATGGCGGACTCTACTTCTCGTTGGGCGGAAGCTCTACGTGAAATGTCAGGTCGTTTAGAAGAAATGCCAGGGGATGAAGGATATCCAGCATATTTAGGTTCACGTATTGCGGAATATTATGAGCGTGCAGGACGTGTTCGTGTATTAGGAAGCGAAGGCATTGAAGGAACGATTACAGCCATCGGTGCAGTATCACCTCCAGGTGGGGATACTTCTGAGCCTGTAACTCAAAATACTTTACGTATCGTGAAAGTTTTCTGGGGATTAGATGCAACCTTAGCGCGTAAACGTCACTTCCCATCTATTAACTGGTTAAGTTCTTATTCATTATATTTATCTGAAATCGGACAATATTTCGAAGAACACGGTCAAGAAGGCTGGTCTAAGAAGGTCACTAAAGCAATGAATTTATTGCAAAAGGAAAGTGAATTAGAAGAAATCGTTCGTTTAGTTGGGTTAGAGTCATTATCTGAACGTGACCGTATTACCATGAATACCGCACGAATGATTCGTGAAGACTACTTGCAACAAAATGCGTTTGATGATGTGGATACTTATACCTCATTTGATAAGCAAGATACCATGTTAACGAATATTTTACACTTCGATGAAAAAGCACATGAGACTTTAAGTTTAGGAGCTTATTTCACCGATATAATGTCCAATACTGTCCAATTACGTGACCGTATCGCTAGAAGTAAATTTATTTCTGAAGAAGATATTGACAAAATTAAAGCTTTATATGACGAAATTGATAAGACAATGCGTCATATTTTAGAACATGGAGGTGAGGCATAATGGCAGTAATTAAAGAATACCGTTCGGTTGAAGAAGTCGTTGGCCCACTGATGATTGTCGATGGTGTCGATGGCGTTAAATACAATGAATTAGTAGAAGTTGAAATGCAAAACGGTGAAGTTCGCCGTGGACAAGTACTAGAAGTCCAAGAAAGTCGTGCCGTTGTGCAATTATTTGAAGGCTCTTCAGGTATCAACTTAAAGAATACTAAAGTACGTTTTAGTGGTAAACCACTCCATTTACCTGTATCTGAAGATATGATTGGACGTATTTTCAATGGGATGGGTGAACCGATTGATGGTGGACCGGCAATTATTCCAGAAAAATCATTAGACATTGATGGACAAGCCATTAATCCAGTGGCTCGTGATTATCCGGATGAGTTTATTCAAACAGGAATTTCAGCGATTGACCACTTAAATACTTTAGTTCGTGGACAAAAATTACCAGTATTCTCTGGTTCTGGTTTACCACATAAAGAATTAGCGGCCCAAATTGCTCGTCAAGCCACCGTATTGAATTCTGATGATAAGTTTGCCGTTGTATTTGCCGCAATGGGGATTACGTTCGAAGAAGCAGAATTCTTTATGAACGACTTGCGCGAAACAGGCGCGATTGATCGTTCCGTATTATTCGTTAACTTAGCGAATGACCCCGCGATTGAACGTATTGCGACGCCAAAAATCGCCTTAACAACAGCTGAGTATTTAGCTTATGAAAAAGGGATGCATGTATTAGTCATTATGACGGACATGACGAATTATTGTGAGGCATTACGTGAAGTTTCGGCAGCTCGTCGTGAAGTTCCGGGTCGTCGTGGTTATCCAGGTTACTTATATACGAACTTATCAACATTATATGAACGCGCAGGGCGTTTAGTTGGTAAACCTGGTTCGGTCACCCAAATTCCAATTTTATCGATGCCAGAAGATGATATTACCCATCCAATTCCTGACTTAACAGGTTATATTACCGAAGGACAAATCATTCTTTCGCGTGAATTGGATAACATGGGCTATAAACCACCGATTAACGTATTACCATCATTATCACGATTGAAAGATAAAGGTTCAGGTGAAGGTAAAACACGTAAAGACCATGCCCCAACCATGAACCAATTATTTGCGGCTTATGCTGAAGGTAAGCAAGCTAAAGAATTAGCAGCTATCCTAGGTGAGTCTGCGTTATCGGAAACAGATAAATTATATGTTGAGTTTACGACACGCTTTGAGCAAGAGTATATTAATCAAGGATTTACGACTAACCGTTCTATTCAAGAAACCTTGGATTTAGGTTGGGAGTTATTATCTATCTTGCCGCGTGAAGAGTTAAAACGTATTAAAGATGATATGATTGATGAATTCTTACCTAAAAAGGGGGAATAATTCATGGCTAGATTGAATGTCAATCCCACTCGGATGGAGTTAAGCATTCTAAAAGAGCGTTTAAAGACGGCCACCCGTGGTCATAAATTATTGAAAGATAAGCAAGACGAATTGATGCGTCAGTTCATTATGAAAATTAAAGAAAATAATGAATTACGAAAAAAAGTTGAAGGACAACTAACTTCAGCAATGCAAGATTTTGTTCTAGCGAAATCAATGAAGAGTGATCAAATGGTGCAAGAAATCTTTTCATTACCAGCCAAAGAAGTGAGTTTACAGGTGCGCTATGACTCTGTAATGAGTGTGAAGGTACCCAAATTTAACTACGAGATAAAAGACCAATCGTTAGATAGTGAGTTCCCATATAGTTATTTGGCCACAACTTCTGATATGGACCAAGCGATTGAGTCAGTTAACGAAAGCTTAACGGATATGTTAAGATTGGCCGAGATTGAAAAAGGCTGTCAGTTGATGGCGGATGAGATTGAAAAGACCCGTCGTCGTGTGAATGCATTAGAATTCCGTACCATTCCTCAATTAGAAGAGACGATCTATTTCATTGAAATGAAATTAGAAGAGGCTGAGCGTGCGCAAGTAACGCGTATGATGAAGATTAAGGATATGGGACAAAAATAAAAGTGAAAAGGTCTGGTTAGAAAGAATGAATTTCTAGCCAGGCTTTTTTGTGTGCGCCCAGCATGGGCGATAACTCGGCGGCTGAAACCCGCTACATCTAACACATGTGAAACTATAATGACTAAAGTCAAACAGTTTCAGCAAGGCTTTGCAGTAGAAACTGTTAGCTAAATCTCTAGAGGCTGGGCATTAACTTGATACATTTAGTTAACATTATTGTTCC
>NZ_BCQX01000046.1 GCF_001552295.1 Globicatella sanguinis NBRC 15551
CGTGGCGAGTACCAATCATCCAAGAAGATGTTAGACTAACCACGTTTTATATTATTTAGGCTAAAAATTGTTCGATGGCTTCAGGAACAGCTGAACTATTATTGACGATTTTACCATTCAATTTAATCAAGCCAACAGTATATAAATTGACATATCCAAATTGGGATTCTGCAATTTCTTGTAAGGCTTCGATTTTTTGTTGGTTAGTTCCACCTAATTGACGGGAGTCAGTGTATAAACCCACAATTGGGATACCAGCTTGATAAGCGACACCAATTTCTGAAGCGACACCTGGATCGATGACTTGTCCATCTAAGACTGCTAGTAACACATCGCTCGATAGGACAGCTTCGGTATCTAATTTGGCAATCATAGTTGAATCAGCATAAGCATTTTTATCGTTAATTTCACCCTGTTCTTGAGGCAAGAAAATTTCTAGGTCAGGTAGAGCTTCTCGAATTGTTTGAGCTAATTTAGCATTAAAAGCTAGTTCCATTTCAGTAAATAACGGGGCAGCAAAATATAATTTCGACATATCATAACCTCCAAAATCATTTAAACTACTCTTCATTATAGTGAAGCAAATCGAGAGAAGCAATTAGAAACAATGGAAATATTTTTCATACTACCGGAAAATTCGTGATAAAAAAGTTGGTTAATAAGTTAAAGTGGCTACGCGATAAATTAATTTAAAAAGAAAGCGTGACAAGAACTAAAGAGGTGTGAAGAAGGGACACAGGTAGAAACTGATCAGTCATTGTTGTATGCTAAGCAACTCAGTTTAACGCAAATAAAACATCGCAAAACCACGAGCATCATTCATGACAGAAGGGGTTGACAGAAGTTAAAGATTAATGTAATATAATAAGTTGCAAAGACGCAGGAAAGTAGTTTAGAAAACGGGTTGAAATATTGTCCAACAGCGTTTTCACGAAAAGAACAAAAGATACGAGCCAATAATTTTTCAAAAACTCGATCTCTTTTGTCTTTTTTTTGCCTAAAAATAGTACAAAAAGCGATTTGTTAGCTAAATGTAATATTTGTAACACAAACGTAACTTTCGGCGCTTTAATATTTAGAAGGGGTGAACAGCTTGAGTCAGCATCATATTGTAAAATACGGTAAAAAAGCTCAAAGACGTAGTTATGCGCGAATTGATGAAGTTTTGGAACTACCAAACTTAATCGAAATTCAAACTGATTCCTACCAATGGTTCCTTGATGAAGGATTGCGAGTAATGTTTGAAGATATTTCTCCAATTGTTGATCATACTGAGAATTTGGAGTTACATTTTATTGATTATGAATTTAAAGAAGCAAAATATAATTTAGAAGAGGCACGTAGCCATGATGCCAACTATTCTAAACCAATTTATGTGACTTTACGTTTAGTTAATAAAGAAACAGGAGAAGTAAAAGAACAAGAAGTATTCTTTGGTGATTTCCCAATCATGACCGAAATGGGTACATTCATTATTAACGGTGCTGAACGTGTCATCGTTTCGCAATTAGTTCGTTCTCCAGGTGTTTACTATCATGACCGAGTGGATAAAAAATCGCGTCATAGTTATACATCAACTGTCATTCCTAACCGTGGTGCATGGTTAGAATTTGAGACGGATGCTAAAGGAATTGCTTATGTGCGTATTGACCGTACACGTAAATTACCTTTAACCGCATTAGTTCGTGCATTAGGTTTTGGTTCAGATGAAGAAATTATTGATATTTTCAGTCAATCTGAATTATTAGATTTAACATTAGAAAAAGATGTTCATAAGAATATCACTGATTCACGTGTGGAAGAAGCCCTTAAAGATATTTACGAGCGTCTACGTCCAGGTGAACCAAAGACAGCAGAAAGCTCACGTAACTTATTAACAGCACGCTTCTTTGACCCACGTCGTTATGACTTAGCACCTGTAGGTCGTTATAAAGTTAATAAGAAATTACATTTAAAACATCGTTTACTTGGTCTAACATTAGCTGAAACGTTAGCTGACCCTGAAACAGGAGAAGTTATCTTTAGTGAAGGGACAGAATTAGATCAAGAAAAAATCGATATTTTAACACCATACTTAGATAACAATATTAATTTGGTTACTTTGCATCCGGCACCTGAAAGTGTTGTTGCGGAACCAATTGATTTACAAGTTATTCGTGTTTATTCACCAGCCGACCCTGAAAAAGTTATTAATATTATTGGTAATGGTAATATCGAAGGCGTTAAAAACTTAACACCGGCTGACATTATCGCCTCAATCAACTACTATTTAAACTTAGAATTAAACATTGGAACAACTGATGATATTGACCATTTAGGTAACCGTCGTATTCGTTCAGTGGGTGAATTATTACAAAACCAATTCCGTATTGGTTTAAGCCGAATGGAACGTGTGGTGCGCGAGCGTATGTCCTTACAAGATACTGCGACCATTACTCCACAACAATTAATTAACATTCGTCCGGTTGTAGCAGCTATTAAAGAATTCTTCGGTTCTTCTCAGTTGTCACAATTTATGGACCAATCAAATCCATTAAGTGAGTTAACTCATAAACGTCGTTTATCAGCCTTAGGGCCTGGTGGTTTAACGAGGGACCGTGCTGGATACGAAGTGCGTGACGTTCACTACTCTCACTATGGTCGTATGTGTCCGATTGAAACACCTGAAGGACCAAACATCGGATTAATTAATAGTTTATCTACCTATGCGAAAATTAATAAATTTGGTTTCATCGAAACACCTTACCGTAAAGTAGACAAAGAGTCCTTAAAAGTTACTGATGAAATTGTTTACTTATCAGCCGACGAAGAAGATTTATATACCGTTGCACAAGCTAACTCATTATTAAATGAAGATGGTTCATTCGTAAATGATGTAGTAATGGCACGTTATATTTCTGAGAATATAGAAGTACCAGTAAGTAAAGTTGACTTTATGGACGTTTCACCTAAACAAGTAGTAGCGGTAGCGACAGCTTCAATTCCATTCTTAGAAAACGATGACTCTAACCGTGCTTTGATGGGAGCGAACATGCAACGTCAAGCAGTGCCATTGGTTAATCCACAATCACCATTGATCGGAACAGGTATGGAATATAAAGCAGCTCACGACTCGGGAGCAGCCTTATTGTGTAAACGTGACGGTGAAGTAGTTTATGTGGATGCGAATCGTGTGAAAGTTAAAGTAGCGGATGGTTCTACCGATGAATATCGTTTAACTAAATTTGCTCGTTCAAATGCGGGAACTTGTTACAACCAACGTCCAATCGTAAAATTAGGGGATATCGTTGAGAAAAATGATATCTTAGCGGACGGACCTTCAATGGAAAATGGCGAAATGGCCTTAGGACAAAACCCATTAGTAGCCTTCATGACTTGGGATGGTTATAACTATGAGGACGCGGTCATCATGTCAGAGCGTTTAGTGAAAGATGATGTTTATACTTCTATTCACATCGAAGAATATGAATCAGAATCGCGTGATACGAAATTAGGACCTGAAGAAATTACGCGTGAAATCCCTAACGTAGGTGAAGATGCCCTTAAATACTTAGATAAGGACGGTATTATTTCTATTGGGGCTGAAGTGAAAGATGGTGACATCTTAGTAGGTAAAGTCACACCTAAAGGGGTAACCGAATTATCTGCTGAAGAACGTCTATTACACGCAATTTTTGGTGAAAAAGCTCGTGAAGTCCGTGATACTTCATTACGTGTGCCTCACGGTGGTGGCGGTATTGTTCATGATGTTAAAATCTTTACGCGTGAAGCTGGCGATGAATTAGCACCAGGTGTAAATAAATTAGTTCGTGTCTATATCGTTCAAAAACGTAAAATTAGTGAAGGGGATAAAATGGCCGGACGTCACGGTAATAAAGGGGTAGTATCCTTAATAATGCCGGAAGAAGACATGCCGTTTATGCCTGATGGAACACCAATTGACATTATGTTAAACCCATTAGGGGTACCTTCACGTATGAATATTGGACAAGTATTAGAATTACACTTAGGTATGGCTGCTCGTCAAATGGGCATTAAAATTGCGACTCCAGTCTTTGATGGTGCGACCGAAGAAGATGTTTGGGATACCGTTAAAGAAGCCGGATTAGAACAAGATGCGAAGACCATTCTTTATGATGGACGTACAGGAGAACCATTTGACCGTAAGATTTCTGTTGGGGTTATGTATATGATTAAATTAGCCCACATGGTTGATGATAAATTACATGCTCGTTCAACAGGACCTTACTCATTAGTAACGCAACAACCTTTAGGTGGTAAAGCACAATTTGGTGGACAACGTTTTGGTGAGATGGAAGTTTGGGCACTAGAAGCTTATGGTGCTGCTTATACTTTACAAGAAATCTTAACGTATAAATCCGATGATGTTGTGGGACGTGTGAAAACATATGAAGCAATCGTTAAAGGTCAACCAATTCCGCGTCCAGGTGTACCAGAATCCTTCCGCGTATTGGTAAAAGAATTACAAGCCTTAGGATTAGATCTTAAAGTATTAGATGCAGATGATAATGAAATCGAATTACGTGACGATGACGATGATGATGACGTAATTAACTACAATGCATTAGATAAATATCGTGAAGAACAAAAACAAGCTGAAAAAGCTAAACTAGAAGCAGAAGTTGGCGAAACAGAAAACAACACTGAAAAAGAGTCAGCAGAAGTAGAAACAGTTGAAGAATAGCCTAGGTGCCATTGGAGTATTAGGCGCTCCAAAATAAAAAAAGGAGGTCGGCCCCTTGATAGATGTTAATAATTTCGAAGCCATGCAAATTGGCTTAGCATCCTCCGAAAAAATTCGTAGTTGGTCATACGGTGAAGTAAAAAAACCTGAAACCATTAACTACCGTACATTAAAACCTGAACGTGACGGATTATTCTGTGAACGTATTTTCGGACCAACTAAAGATTGGGAATGTAGCTGTGGTAAATTAAAACGCGTTCGTTATAAAGGACGCGTCTGTGATCGCTGTGGTGTTGAAGTAACGAAAGCAAAAGTACGTCGTGAAAGAATGGGACATATTGAATTAGCTGCTCCAGTTACACACGTATGGTATTTCAAAGGAATTCCAAGTCGTATGGGATTAGTATTGGATATTAGTCCACGTTACTTAGAAGAAGTGATTTACTTTGCTTCATACATCGTTATTGATCCAGGTGATACCCCGTTAGAATTTAAATCATTGTTAACGGAAGCAGAATATCGTGAGAAAAAACGCGAATACGGTGACCGTTTCTATGCCAAAATGGGTGCAGAAGCCGTTAAAGAATTATTAGAAATGGTAGACGTTGAAAAAGAAGTTGAAGAATTAAGAGAAATCTTAAAAACAGCAACTGGTCAAAAACGTACACGTGCGATTCGCCGTTTAGACATCTTAGATGCTTTCAATGAATCAGGTAATAAACCAGAATGGATGGTATTAGATGTCCTACCAGTTATCCCACCTGATATTCGTCCAATGGTTCAATTAGAAGGTGGACGTTTTGCGACAAGTGACTTGAATGATCTATACCGTCGTGTTATTAACCGTAATAACCGTTTGAAACGCTTATTAGATTTAGGTGCTCCTGGTATTATTGTTCAAAACGAAAAACGTATGTTACAAGAAGCGGTTGACGCTTTAATCGATAATGGCCGTCGTGGTCGTGCCGTAACGGGACCAGGTAACCGTCCATTAAAATCTTTATCGCATATGTTAAAAGGGAAACAAGGTCGTTTCCGTCAAAACTTATTAGGTAAACGTGTAGACTACTCGGGGCGTTCTGTTATCGTCGTTGGACCTAACTTAAAAATGTACCAATGTGGTTTACCAAAGGAAATGGCAATTGAATTATTCAAGCCTTTTGTAATGAAAGAATTAGTTGAACGTGAAATTGCTAGCAACATCAAAAATGCTAAACGTATGATTGAAACTCAAGATGATGCGATTTGGCCTGTAATTGAAGAAGTTATTCGTGAACATCCAGTGTTGCTTAACCGTGCACCTACGCTTCACCGTTTAGGAATTCAAGCTTTCGAGCCAACATTAGTTGAAGGTCGCGCAATCCGTCTACACCCATTAGTGTGTGAGGCATATAATGCCGACTTTGACGGGGACCAAATGGCGGTACACGTACCTTTATCAGAAGAAGCACAAGCAGAAGCACGTTTGTTAATGCTAGCAGCGCAAAACATCTTAAACCCTAAAGATGGTAAACCTGTTGTAACACCATCTCAAGATATGGTCTTAGGTAACTATTATCTAACTTTAGAAGAACCAGGACGTATCGGTGAAGGTTTAGTGTTAAGTAGTGTGGGTGAAGCAGAAATCGCTTATCAAAATGGTTATGTACATTTACATACACGTGTTGCCATTCCAGCTAAAGCATTACCTGGAAAACCATTTACTGAATGGCAAAAAGAACGTTTAATGGTGACAACAATTGGTAAATTATTCTTCAATGAAATTATGCCAATAGAGTTTCCTTACTTAAACGAACCGACTAATACTAACCTAACCCAACAAACACCTGATAAATATTTCTTAGAACCGGGAACAGATGTACCAGAAGCGATTGCTGCAATGGAGATGGTACCACCGTTTAAGAAAAAAGACTTTGGTAATATTATCGCAGAAGTCTTCAAACGATTCCAAATTACAGAAACGTCTGTGATGTTGGACAAATTGAAAAACTTAGGTTACAAGTATTCAACACGTGCTGGTATTACTGTTGGGGTTGCCGATGTATTACGTCTAGAATCTAAAGAGGGTATTTTAGAGGAAGCACATAAAAAAGTTGAAAATATCACAAAACAATATCGTCGTGGTTTAATTACCGAAGATGAACGTTATGGAAGTGTTATTCGTACTTGGGAACAAGCAAAAGATAAGATTCAAGATGATCTTAAGAGTTCATTACCAAGATTAAACCCAATCCATATGATGTCGGATTCAGGTGCCCGTGGTAATATCTCTAACTTTACTCAATTAGCGGGTATGCGTGGTAACATGGCGGCGCCAAGTGGTAAGATTATCGAATTACCGATTACATCAAACTTCCGTGAAGGATTATCGGTCTTAGAGATGTTTATTTCTACTCACGGTGCTCGTAAAGGGATGACCGATACGGCCTTGAAGACAGCCGACTCAGGTTATTTAACACGTCGTTTAGTTGACGTAGCGCAAGATGTGATCGTTCGTGAAGACGACTGTGGTACGGATAAAGGGATTGTGATTACCGAAATTGCCGACGGAAATAGTGTGATTGAGTCATTAGAAGAACGATTAATTGGTCGTTATACTCAAAAAACAGTCCGTCACCCTGAAACAGGTGAAGTAATTATTGGACCAAATGAATTAATTTCTGAAGATTTAGCAGCGACTATCGTCAATGCAGGTATTAAAGAAGTAACGATTCGTTCAGTCTTTACATGTAATACACAACATGGTGTATGTAAAAAATGTTATGGCCGTAACTTGGCGACCGGATCTGAAGTAGAAGTTGGGGAAGCGGTCGGAACGATCGCAGCTCAATCAATCGGAGAACCTGGTACTCAGTTAACCATGCGTACTTTCCATACCGGAGGGGTTGCGGGTGGTGGCGATATCACTCAAGGTTTACCTCGTATTCAAGAGATTTTTGAAGCGCGTAATCCTAAAGGACAAGCGACTATTACGGAAGTAGCCGGTGTTGTGGAATCGATCGAAGAAAAAGCGGGCGACCGTTCGAAAGATATTACGATAGCTGGTAACGGTGATACTCGTACTTATAATGTTGCTTATCAAGCACGCTTGAAAGTAAAAGAAGGCGATATGGTTGAACGTGGTCAAGCATTGACGGAAGGTTCCATTGATCCAAAAGAATTGTTACGTGTTACTGACGTGATTACAGTTGAAAAATACTTATTACGTGAAGTACAAGCGGTATACCGTGGCCAAGGGGTAGAGATTGGCGATAAACACGTCGAAGTAATGGTTCGTCAAATGTTACGTAAAGTACGCGTTATGGACCCTGCAGGCACAAAAATTCTACCAGGTGCTTTAATGGATATCGCAGACTTTGCTCGTGCGAATGCATCTTCTATTAAAGCGGGAGAAATCCCTGCGACGGCGCGTCCAGTGTTATTAGGAATTACCAAAGCAGCCTTAGAAACGAATTCATTTATTTCTGCTGCATCCTTCCAAGAAACAACTCGTGTCTTAACAGATGCAGCCATTCGCGGTAAGAAAGATGTCTTATTAGGACTAAAAGAGAATGTTACAATTGGTAAATTAATCCCTGCTGGTACTGGTATGACCAGATATCGTAATATCAAATCAAACCTAGACGTACAAGCAGAATTAAACGAGGCTGAAGCAATAGCAGCGACCGAAGTAACTGAAACCACAGAAGTAGAATAATTTAGCGCAGTGGTTGAGTGATTCCAATTAAAGTCTCAATGACTTGTTTGAGAGCTGGTCACCTGTGCGAGTGGTGGACAGACGAAGTGAAAATCCATTGGTTTTCTACTTCTGGTTCACTCCCAATTCTGCGGGGGTGGACAGACGCAGCGAAAGTCATTTGGCTTTCTACGTCTTGCCCGCCTTCATTGAGAAGTAATAGAGGTTGAACTAAAACAAAAAAGTTTTGGTTCGACCTCTTTTTTGTTTGTTATAAAAGCGATTGATTCAGAAAATAACAGTCATTCTGATTCTTCCCTACTTTCAATCGGAAATCAAACTTAATTAAAGAAGACTAATTAAATTAAAAATGTTATAATATTCAAATGAAAAAATAAAGGAGGGATAACCAGAATAAAAAAACTATGTGAACTATTTATTTTATTTATACCCCTATAAATTATATGTATAACGAAGTGTTATTATGCTATTGTGAATTACTGTTCAAAGTCTTATGATTAAGATAGTACATGAAGGGGGAATAAATAATGCGTAAAATTATTATGTTTGGTGTTCGGGATGAAGAAAGAATCGTCGCTGAGAATTGGGCGAAGGAACATCAAGTAGAATTATCAATAAATGAAGAAAATTTTACACCTGAATTAATCGAACGAGTGAAGGGTTATGATGGCTTATCTTTATCACAAGTAGGAAAATTAGATGAGTCATTATATGCACAATTACATCAAATGGGAATTAAGCAAATTGCGCAACGAAGTGCGGGAGTAGACATGTATAATTTGGCTTTGGCTAAAGAGAATGACATTATTATTTCAAACGTACCAAGTTACTCACCAGAATCGATTGCTGAATGGACAGTTGCAATGGCTTTAAATATCATTCGTAAATATGATTTAATTCAAGAAAGAGTGAATGAACATAATTTCTCATGGACACCTGAAATCCGCGGGCGTTTAATGGGAGACATGAAAGTTGCGGTATTAGGAACAGGACGTATTGGTCAAGCAGTGGCACGTTTCTTTAAAGGGTTTGGTTGTGAAATTATCGGTTATGATTTATATCCAAATACGCAATTATCTGATTTATTAACCTATGGTGACTCTATTGAAGAGGTCATTAAGGATGCCGATATTATTTCGTTACACATGCCAGCAACTGAAGAAAATCATTATTTATTCGATAAAGAATTATTATTAAAATGTAAAAAAGATGCGATTTTATTAAATATGGCACGAGGTGCTTTAATTGATACGAAAGCTTTAATTGAAGTATTGGATGAGGGGCATTTAATGGGAGCCGGTTTGGATACTTATGAAGAGGAAGGGCCATTGATTCCTAAAAACTTAACAGACCAAACAATTGAAGATGAGTTATTCCTGCAAGTTATTAATCATCCAAAGATCATTTATTCACCACACATTGCTTTTTATACGGATGAAGCCGTGAAGAACTTAGTTGAAGGTGGATTAAATGCAACAGTAGAAGTCATTGAAACGGGAACGACCCGTAATCGTGTAAATTAATTAAATAATAAAAGCGGTAAACGTCAATAATAGAGTAAGGAATGTGAACAAGATGGAAAGTAAAATGACAGCAAATAAATTTGCGATGAATATTTTAAATGGATTGGCATTGGGGACGGTAGTGGTCTTGATTCCAGGGGCATTACTATCGGAATTATTTAAAGCGATTATGCCAGGATCTCCAATTTTAAATGCCTTAGCCATGTCTAATTCTATGTTAGGATTAGTTTGTGGTATGATGGTTGGATTGAATTTTAAATTTAATCCGATCCAATCGGCTTCAGTCGGATTGGCGGCGATGTATGCTTCAGGTGCCGTTCAATTTGCTGATGGGGCGATGACGATTAAAGGGACCGGCGATATTATAAATGTTGGTTTAACAGCCGCTTTAGCTGCATTGGTGATTTTATTAGTAGGCGATAAATTAAAATCGTATACTATTATTGTCATTCCGGCATTATTATTAGCTGGTGTTGGCGGTCTTGGAAGAATGATTTTACCTTATGTTACTAGCATTACAACCTTAATTGGACAAGGGGTTGCTTCATTATTAACACTGCAACCGATTATAATGTGTATTCTGATTGCGATTATTTTTGCGATTTTAATTGTTTCTCCTATTACTACCGTCGGCATCGCTTTAGCTGTTGGATTATCAGGTATTGGTTCTGGTGCTGGTAACTTAGGTATTTGTGCTTGTGGTTTTGGTTTAGCGATTATGGGATGGAATGTCAATGGTGTGGGTACAAGTATGGCACATTTTATTGGCTCACCCAAAATGTCCATGCCAGTCGTAGTGAAAAATCCTAAAACAATGATTCCAATTATCGCTAATGCAGCCGTCTGTGGTTTGGTTGCTCAAATTTTCAATATTCAAGGAACGCCAATGTCCGCTGGTTTTGGTTTTTCAGGGTTAGTTGGGCCGATTAATGCAATAAACTTAGCTGAAGGTGGCTTTGGCAATGTTATGAATATTTTAGTGTCGATTTTAGCGTTTATTGTGATTCCAGTGGCAATGGGATTCGTATTTAAACATGTCTTTACCAAAGTAATGCCAATTGTCTCTGAAGAAGATTATCGCTTAGACTTATAATGATAGGATGTCTAGGCAGAAAGCTACTGATGTAGCTTTGAGTTGATAAACTTTTCATTATTAAAAAGTCAATATGTAGACGAAAGAACACCACCTAAATGGCAACAAGGCTATTTAAGTGGTGTTTTTGTTTAATTTGATTTGATGGCTTCAATAAATTCTTGAATCGCTGAGGTAGTCACAAAATCTTTGCGAGTAGCGATACCGATGGGGTAGAAGTTATTCTTCTCAACGAAAGGAATCCATTTTAATCCTTTATTGTCACTGAGTGCTTGAAATTCAGAAGGTAAAATGGTAATTGCGTTAAGCTCTTTTAAGCTATGTAATAAGACTGCCCAGTCGTTATGCACAAATACGATATTAGGATCAAAACCAGCTGCGTGACAACTCCGTGTTAACATTTCGCCTAACATGAAATGATGCGTCAAGCTAGAAATGTTTTGCCCTTTTAAGTCGATGATTTGAATCGCCTCTTTGTTAGCTAAGGGATTATTTTCAGGAATGACGACCGACACCCAATAGCCTTGGGTAGAAGTAGCTAGAGGTTCGATTGAAATTTCGGGATAAAGTTGGGGGAATGATAATAATCCCACATCGATTTCCTTATCAACCAGCATTTTTTGTAGTTGACGTGAACCATCTTGGAAAATAGCTAATTCAACATTACTATGGGTTGCAATAAAGTGAGAGATTTGTTTCATAAATTGAATGGCGAATAGGGTCGTTAAGCCTACTTTTATTTTTTCAATAGGTTGGTGCTTGTATTGCGAAACTTTATCAATTAGCTTTTCAAAGTCCTCGACTATTTTAATCCCTTCATCATACAAGACTTGTCCTGTTTCAGTTAACATCATCCCTTCATCGGTCATATTAAACAGCACAGTATTGAGTTCAGATTCAAGTTTTTTGATGGTTTGTGATAAAGTGGGTTGCGTAACAAAAAGACTTTTAGCCGCTCTCGAAAGATTTTTTGATTCGGCAATTGCAATAAAATATTTTAATTGTCTAATATCCATGAAGGTAACCTCTTTCCTATCTAACTAATATTAGTATAACATAAACGATTTGAGTCACTATTACCAACTTTAGTCTGATTTTTATGAGCAAAGTTGATATATAATGAAATCATTCCCAAAAATTGGTATAATGACGTTAATAAACTCTTTGGAGGTGTTATGGATGTATTATGGATACGATAGTACGATGATTTTAGTGTTAATTGGAGCGGCATTAGTAATGTTTGCTCAATCACGTGTGACAAGTACCTTTAGAAAATATGACGAATTAGAGTCTCTTAACCAAATTACAGGAAGACAAGCAGCTCAAACTTTATTACAAGCGTCCAATATACATGACGTTTCAATCGAACATGTTGCGGGCCATTTATCTGATCATTATGATTCAAGATCAAAAGTTTTAAGATTATCGGATGCAACCGATCAATCAACATCGATTGCAGCCATATCGGTAGCGGCTCATGAGTGCGGACATGCGCTGCAGGATGCAGAAAGCTACGGTTTCTTAAAATTACGTAGTTCATTTGCACCGATTGCCCAATTTGGCTCTAGTTTATCAATGCCTTTATTAATGGCTGGTTTTATCTTAAATATTTTTTCGTTAGTATGGATTGGGATTATTGCTTTTGGTTTAGCTTTAGCGTTTCAAATTATTACTTTACCGGTTGAATTTGATGCGAGCAAGCGTGCCTTAGCGATTATGGAGTCTCATCATTTAATTGAGCCAGAGGAATTACCAGCAGCGAAAAAAGTATTGAATGCGGCAGCCTTTACCTATGTTGCTAGCACATTAAATAGTGCGTTCACCTTATTACGTTTTATTTTAATCGCAAATAGTCGTCGTCGTGACTAAGGAGAGATTGGATGAGTATATTTCAACGTATTTTACGGGGAAAAGTAAATGTAAACTTAGCGAATGACTTAGCTAAGAAAGTCAATGATGAAGTGAAGAAGATGCCTTCTATTAATATTTTAGTGGCAGGAAAAACTGGGAGTGGCAAAAGCACCTTAATTAATGCTCTCTTTAGAGAGAATATCGCTAAGACAGGGGTGGGGATGCCTGTAACCCAGCACGTTGAAAAGTTGACAAAAGAGGGCGTCCCGTTAACCCTCTATGATACAAAAGGATTAGAATTAACGGCAGAGGCTCAAAAAGAGGTATTAAAAAGCCTTGCACATTTAATTAATATCCAAAAAGAATTGGGCAATGGTCAGGAAATTCATTTAGCTTATTATTGTGTGAATGCTAATATGTCACGTATTGAAGCAATGGAAGTCGAAATAATCAGGGCCTTAGCGAGTGCATTACCAGTTGTTTTAGTCGTAACCCAATCGATTGGCCAAGAAACAAATGATTTTATTGAGTATTTAAAAGAGTTAGCTTTACCAATCGAGGGCGTTGTGCCGGTATTAGCCAAAGAATACGCGCTCTCATCACATCAAAAAATACCTGCACATGGTTTACAGGACTTGATTGATATTACCTTAAAAATAATTCCATCAAAGGTACATCAGGCTTTTATCAACGCCCAACAAATCGATATTGATCGCAAAGTCGAAGATGCGAGACGTTGGGCTAAGCGTTATATTAAAACTTCTTTTGGTGTAGGCTTTACCCCCATACCGGTATCGGATGCAGCCATTCTGGTGCCAATGCAAATTACGATGTTAGGCCATATAACAGCTATTTTTGGTTTGTCATTAGAAAAATCACAAATTATAAGTATGTTAGCTGGTGTAGGCGGTACGGGAGGTGCCACGGCCTTAGGTAAATATTTAGCGGGTAATTTATTAAAGTTTATTCCTGGCGTGGGGACGATAACTGGCGGAGTGATTAGTGGTATGACTGCTAGTAGCTTAACCATTGCTTTAGCCTATAGCTATATAGAAGTGCTTAAGCAAATAGCTAAAGCTGAAATGATTGGTCACGATATAGGCTTAAATGAAATTTCAAAATTAATGGGAGCAAATTTTAATGAACAATTAAAAGAAGTCTCAAAAATGTTGCCCGATTCAGTGAAGAATCAATTACCACTGTGGACTAGAAGCTTCTTTGTCGAAAATTATTAAAAGAATGAGACACGATTCTTAGCAAAATGGACCTAATTAAGTAATGATTAGTGTCTTCCATGACGCTAGGAATCTTTTTTTGACGAATAAAGGACTAACTGTTACTAGAAAAGCCTTTCATTTATAAAAGGTGTGACATTTAGTCAAAATTCCGTTAAAATGTATCTATATGTGTAAATTTTTAAAAACATGAAATAAATAATATTTAGGAGTGAACCATTCGTGAGTGAACATGAAATTCAAGAAACATTAAACGACCAACTCATTGCGCGTCGTGAGAAAATGGTAAATATGGAGGAATCAACAGAAGTCAATCCGTTTGATTCTGGATTTGTACGGACGCATACTTCTAGTCAAATTCATTCAGCTTATGATCATTTAGATAAAGAAACCTTGGCTGAAGGAGAGAAGATTATGGTCTCAGTAGCCGGAAGAATGGTTTCAAAACGTGGAAAAGGAAAAGCTGGTTTTGCTCATTTATTGGACATGGATGGCAAAATTCAAGTATACGTTCGTCAAGATGGTGTTGGCGAAGCCACTTATCCTTGGTTTAAAGTGGCAGACTTGGGAGATATCGTGGGAGTCACTGGTTATGTATTTAAAACGAATACCGGAGAAGTATCCGTTCATGCAACTGAATTTGTCCCACTAACAAAAGCATTACGTCCATTACCGGACAAATTCCATGGTTTAACCAATGTGGAACAGCGTTACCGTCAACGTTACTTAGATTTAATTAGTAATGATGACAGTCGTAATCGTTTCATTAACCGTTCAAAAATTTTACGTGAAATTCGTCATTACCTAGATGATGCGGGGTATTTAGAAGTTGAAACACCAACATTACATAACTTAGCTGGTGGTGCGAGTGCTAGACCATTTATTACGCATCATAATGCTTTAGATATGGAATTATATTTACGTATTGCCTTAGAATTGCACTTAAAACGATTGGTAGTGGGTGGTATGGAAAAGGTTTATGAAATAGGTCGCGTATTCCGTAATGAAGGAATTGATACGACCCATAACCCAGAATTCACCATGTTAGAAGTTTATACAGCCTACACTGTCTATACGGATATTATGGATCTAACCGAAGGTTTAATTAAATCTGTTGCTGAAAAAGTTTTAGGAACTACTACTGTTGAATATGATGGTCAAGCTATTGAATTAGGTAAGCCTTGGGCCCGCCGTCATATGGTCGATATGATTAAAGAAGTAACGGGTGTCGATTTCTGGCAAGAAATGACTTTTGAAGAAGCCAAAGCACTAGCCAAAGAACATCATGTTGAAGTCAACCCACACGATTTAACAGTGGGACATATTATTAATAATTTCTTTGAAACTCATTGTGAAGAAAAATGTATTCAACCAACCTTTGTCTATGGACATCCGGTAGAAATTTCACCATTAGCACGAAAAAATGAAGAGGATCCTCGTTTCACCGATCGTTTTGAACTCTTTATCGTTGGAAAAGAGTATGCTAATGCCTTTACGGAGTTAACAGACCCAATCGATCAACGTGAACGTTTTGAAGCGCAAATGGCGGAAAAAAATGCTGGAAACGACGAAGCTCATCCAGTGGATGAAGACTTTTTAGAAGCATTAGAATATGGTATGCCACCAACCGGAGGATTAGGAATTGGGATTGACCGCTTAATCATGTTATTGACTGATTCACAATCGATTCGTGACGTATTATTATTCCCAACATTAAGAAACAACTAAAAAATCAATTCACATAAAATAATAGCTCTGTACTGTTCATTTATTTGAACAGTACAGAGCTATTTATATTGTTGAGACAACAGAATTAAGGATTCTTAGTCTTTATAACATTATTTTGCGAATTCAGCCGCATTTTTACCTGCAATTCGTCCGAATACCGAAATATCGGCCATTGCCGCTGAACCTAGTCGGTTAGAACCATGGATGCCACCGGTTACTTCTCCGGCTGCATAGAGTCCTTCGATTACTTCGCCATCTGTATTTAATACTTGAGCTTCTGTATTAATTTTTAATCCGCCCATGGTATGGTGAACAGCTGGACCGGCTTTTAACATATAGAATGGCGCTTCTTCAATGGTCCAACCTAACATACGAAGGTTCCATTCAGGGTCTTCGTTCTTCTTAGAATTTTCATTAAAGGTCGCTACCGTTTCTTTAAATTGTTCTTTATCGATATCAAAATGTTCTGCTAATTCATCTAAGGTATCAGCTTTGACTAATAATCCGCGTTTGAATAAGCTTTCGGCTTCTGCCGGGTGAGAATGGATAGTCCCGGTGGTTTCAGAAGATTTTTCATCCCATACAAGGTAACCAACGTGATCCGTTTGCTCTTTAATAGCCAATGAGATAGCACGTCGAGTATCTAATTCTTCTACAAAACGAGTTCCTTCTTTATTAACTAAAAGGGCACCTCCTACAAGTCGAGTATCTCCGACATAAAGCAGTTTACCGGTTTCAACATCACAAATTGGGTATAATTGGATTTTATCCATGCCGACTGTATCAGCATTGAGTGCTTTGGCCATAGTAATACCGTCTCCAGTTGCACCTGGTGAATTTGTTGATAAGACGTGTTCATCCACTTCAGGGTCATTTTCATGTAACATTTCATCATTAGCGCCAAAGCCTCCGGAAGCTAAAACTACCGCATCAGCTTTAACTGTTAAAATTGAAGTAGGGGTCTCAACTTTTACACCCACAATTTTGCCATCTTCAGCTAAAAGTTCTTTTACATCATGTTCCGTTAAAACTGGGATGTCTAATTCTTCAGCTTTTGTTTTATATTTGGAAATTAATTCATTACCAGTATGACCTTCGGGAATTAATGAGCGTTTCACTGAGTGTCCTCCAAAGAACATTAATGAGTCTAACCATTTTACGCCAATTTCATCACGTAACCATTCAGCAGTAGGAGTAGCATTTTCTGCCACCACTTTAATTAATTCAGGGTCACCTCCCGCAACTTCAACGTCTTTTATGAAGTTTTCAGGTGAATCTTCAATGCCTTCTTTTTCTTGTAACCAGTTGCCAGGTGCTGCATATTCACCACCTGAAATTAGAGTGTTACCACCAACTACCGGTAGTTTTTCTAACAGAACCACATCTGCTCCTTCTAGTTTCGCCGTTACAGCAGCAGCGAATCCACCACCACCAGCACCCACAACGACTACATCAGTTTCCATTGTTTCTTCTGTTTTTTCAGTAATTTCTTCTTTTTTACCTTGGAAGTTTTTGGTATCGCCGCCAGCTTTTTCAATCGCTTTGGTTAATGCGGTAATAAAAGCCGTTGAGGTTTGTGAAGCTCCTGACACAACGTCTAACTCAATTGATTGATTGTTAATAGCTTCTTCAACTAAACGATTAATAGCCTCTTCGCCTAATCCACCTGTTTCACCGTGTTCGGTTTGAATGTCGATGATTTTTCCATCTTCTAATGTAACAGTAACCGTAATGTCACCGCCAGAGCCGGTCTCAGTAGCAGATCCTGTTTCAGCTGCCATAACTTGAGGTGCTAAAGAAGTAACGAATAAAGTGATACTTGTAGCCACTAATAGAATGACTGATAAAATTTTTGAAATGTTTTTCATCAAACAAATTCCTCTCCTTACTATATATTATGGACTATAAATATTTATAATATCCAACTACAATTTTAACATTAAGTATTGTGCAAAGATACACATAATAAGTAAGCGTTTGATTAATGTTATGAAAAAACACTCATAATTTCCTCATAAATAGTTAAGCCAGTTTCTATGAGGTATAAAAGCCATAGGAAAGAAAAAAATAATAAATTTAATATTTATCAGTTTACTTAGGATGACAATATTTAGTGGACTATGTTATATTATTCTCAAAGTCTA